>JBBPZF010000482.1:0-5962 GCA_038199105.1 Chitinophagales bacterium
TAAAACAGGAATCTTAGAGAGGAAGTAATCATGCACGTTTCTTGTTATTATTAAGTTTACGGGTAAAGAGGCAGCGGTGAAATATTGCAGGGCATCCTCAAGATCGGGAAAGTCGCTGGTTAAAACCTGCTTCATTATTTTTTCATCTTCGGCAATAAATTGAAATTCATAAAAAACTTCCTTGATAATTTTATTAAGTCTTTCTTTTTTTGAAATATATTTTCCAAACATATAGTAGGCTATGGCAAAGGTGGTTGAGGAGATAAATGGCTTGCCATAGTGTTTTCTTACTATAGTTAAGGTTTGCTTTGCCTCCAGGTGATACAACGACGACTTATTTAAAAAGTCAATTATTATGTTAGCATCCAGGAAAACTTTTTTCATTTATTTTTTTTCAAAAAAGTCCTGGATTAAGTCGCTGGTTCCGGTATTAAAAATACCTGCGTATTTTTCCACCCATTCATCTTTAGTTATATTTTTTTTCCGGGAGCTGTTCTGTTGCAGATCTTCGAGAAATTGATTTAATAGAAATGACACGCTGGTGTTTTTTTCTTTAGCATATTTTTTTGCAAACCGTATGTTTTTTTCTTCAACGAGAACTGTAAGCTTATTTTTCATGTTTACTGTCTTATACGTACAAATATAAAATTTATACGGTGAAGCAGCAACTGCGGAATGTAGAGAACAACTAATAAGGTGGTGCGCAATTATAGTGTAAGTCTCTATTGAACTACAGGGGATCATGTTTTTACTCAGTTTCTTCTTCCCATATCATAGATAAGTGAACAATAGTTTCTGCAGCCTTAGCCATGTCTTTAACGCCTATCCATTCCAACTTTGAATGAATGCCTTGCATGCCTGTAAAAATATTTGGACATGGCAAACCCATGTAACTAAGTTTGCTTCCGTCAGTGCCACCACGAATGCTTTCTGTTTGTACATCAAGCCCGGCGCGGGTAATAGCTTCTGCCGCATAAGCAACCACTTGCTGGTTATCATCCAGAATCTCTTTCATATTCCGGTATTGTTCTGTAATTGTAAATTCCATAGAAGCACCGAGATAGTGATTTACTATATTTTCAGCAATTGCCTGTAATCTTTCGCCATGATTTTTTAATTCATCAAGATCGAAATCCCTTATAATAAATTCCATTGTTGCTTTTTCAGCAATACCTTCTATACGAATCGGGTGCACAAATCCTTCTTTTTTTTCTGTTGCTTCAGGTGCCCATTCACTCGTTGGCAAAGCATGAAGAATTTCTCCAGCGACTTTTATTGCATTCACCAATTTATTTTTCGCATAGCCCGGATGTGCAATCACACCATTGACTATAATTGTTGCTGCATTCGCACTGAAAGTTTCATCTTCAAGACTTCCGGCTTCGCCTCCATCAAGCGTGTAACCGAAGTCGGCGCCAAGCTTCTTCATGTCAAGCATCGCAGTTCCTTTACCAACTTCTTCATCGGGCGTAAAAAGTATTTTTATATCTCCATGTATCACTGATGGATTGTTTATCAAAAATTCAGCAGCCTGCACTATAACAGCAACGCCGCTTTTATCATCCGCGCCTAACAAAGTTTTACCGCTGGCTGTAATAATATTTTCCCCTATATGATTTCGCAGGTATGGATGAGCTACGGCGGATAACACCTGCGAATTATCATTAGGGAGAATGATATCCTCGCCATCGTACTTCTTATGCAGTATCGGTTTCACATTTGTACCGCTACAATCCGGCGCTGTATCTACGTGGCTGCAAAAACATATCACTGGTATATTTTCTTTTTCAGAATTGGAAGGAATGGTCGCATACACATAGCCAAACTCATCCATTTCAGCATCACTTATTCCCATGTGCTTTAGTTCATCAGCCAAAAGTTTTGCCAGGTTCTTTTGCTTTTCTGTTGACGGATGAGTATTGCTTTGCGGATCACTTTGCGTATCAATTTGCACATACCGCATGAAGCGATTAGCTATTGCATCTTTATTTATTTCTACCATGTTTAATTTTCATTATTCAATTTATACATGCTTGCTGTGAAATTTGTTTCACAAAATAATAAAGAACAAAGAATGTTTGAGTTTTTATTCTCTCCCGGGGAAAAGGTTACTGATCTCCTAATTTTTCCAGCACATAATAAACGATTGGGCAAAAGGTCGAATTCTTTAAAGTGATGTTTGGCCGTTTCAATAAAACATCTTCATCTGTATAGGGGAAACGGTGGCAATCGCCCGGCCTGTTGTCATAAATATTGCAATAATTATCCTCTCCGAGAAAAGGGCAGGGGGCACTTCTTGCCACATAATCACCGTCTTCATCCAGCCGCAAATAGGTTTCTATAAAGTCGCCTTCCTTTAATTTCAAATGCCTGGAAATTCTTTTGATATCAGGCGTTTTAAAACGCGGTGAAAAACTTTTGCAGCAGTTGGCGCATTTAAGGCAATCAATTTTTTCAAAAGCCTCCTCGTGCAATTCTGGTAAGGCTTTCAGGACCTTGTTTTTATCTGCACGTTTCAAAAAATCTTTGTATTTCTTTTGATTTTGTGCTGATTTTTTCTCCCAATTATGCAACAAATCCTCTTTCATTTTGTAAATATACTAATGGCCGCGAACTTGCTATTTTCACAAAGATTTTTCTGCTTTTTGCAACGTAACTTTGCCGATTCAATTTTTAATAAAAAATAAAAAATGCTTCGGAAAGGCATTTTCGTAGGGATAAAAATGGAAAAAATGAATTTATTTGAAAAACAATCCGCTGCATTTGCAACAAGGCATATCGGCCCCGATGAAGAGGAAACTAAAGAAATGCTTGCCGAAATTGGCGTTGCATCGCTGGATGAACTTATTGATAAAACAATTCCCCGTGGCATACGGCTTAATAGACAACTTGACATTCCATCTGCAGTGAGTGAAGCTGAATATCTTTCAGAATTGAAGGGAATCGCCAACCAAAACAAAGTATATCATTCTTATATAGGCCAGGGTTACTATGATACCATAACACCCAGTGTTATTTTGCGCAATCTATTTGAAAACCCGGGATGGTACACACAATACACACCTTACCAGGCGGAGATAGCGCAAGGCCGTTTGGAAAGCCTACTTAATTTTCAAACGATGGTAAGCGACCTTACCGCTTTGCCAATTGCAAACGCGAGCTTGCTTGATGAAGGCACTGCAGCCGCAGAAGCAATGGGAATGCTTTTTAATAATAAAAACAAAGACCATGATCATATAACTGCTCCTAAATTTTTCATCGATGAAAAAATATTTGATCAAACAAAAAATATTTTAAAAACAAGAGCCAGGCCGGTTGGGATAGAAATAGTCTTTGGTAATTTCAAAGATGTCCAGTTTGATGAAAGGTTTTTTGGAGCAATAGTGCAATATCCAAATAGCGAAGGAAACATAGAAGATTACCGAAGCTTTATTCAAAGTGCACACGAAGCAAATGCACAGGTAATAATGGCCACTGATTTATTGGCGCTTACTTTATTAACGCCTCCCGGTGAATTAGGTGCTGATGTTGCCATCGGATCTTCTCAAAGGTTTGGTGTGCCGATGGGCTATGGCGGACCGCATGCGGCTTTCTTTGCAACAAAAGATGAATTCAAAAGAAATATACCGGGAAGAATAATTGGTGTAAGTGTAGATGCACATGGCAATCGCTGCCTGCGCATGGCTTTGCAGACAAGGGAGCAACATATACGTCGGGAAAAAGCAACGTCAAATATTTGTACTGCACAGGCGCTGCTTGCGAATATGGCTGCGATGTATGCAGTATATCATGGCGCTGAAGGATTGAAAGATATTGCAAAAAGAATTTCTTTATTGACACAAACACTTTCAGACGAATTACAGGATGCAGGGTTTGAATTGCAAAATCAAAATTACTTCGACACGCTTACTTTTAAAATTGAAGATGTATCTGCCATCAGGGAAATGTCTGATAAGCATGAGGTGAACTTTCATTATCCATCAGAAAATCTCGTAACCATATCTTTGGATGAGACTACAACAAAAAGTGATGTGCTTAATATAATCAGTGTGTTCTCGTCAGCATCAGGCGTTGATACATCTACGGCTACTTTTGACAACGATGCATCATTACATAACATTCCTTCTTCGCTTACCAGAACATCAGAATTTTTAACGCATCCTGTTTTCAACAGCCATCGCAGCGAAACAGAAATGATGCGTTATTTAAAAGTACTTGAGAACAAAGATCTTTCGCTTACGACTTCCATGATCGCGTTGGGTTCATGTACAATGAAGCTGAACGCAGCCACTGAATTGATTCCTGTTAGCTGGGCACATTTCAGTAAAATTCATCCTTTCGCCCCGGCTGATCAAACACAGGGTTACCAATATATTATTAACGATCTCGAAAAACTATTATCCTCGATTACAGGCTTCGCAGCTTGCAGCCTTCAGCCCAATAGTGGTGCCCAAGGGGAGTTTGCAGGATTGCTGGCTATAAATGGATACCATGAAAGCAGGAAAGAAACGCACAGAAATGTGATATTGATCCCGATCTCCGCACACGGCACTAATCCTGCCTCAGCAGTAATGGCCGGCTTTAAAGTGGTAGTAACAAAGTGTGATGAAGAGGGAAATATTGACATAAGCGATTTAAAATTGCAGGCTGAAAAATATAAAGATTCACTTGCGGGGTTAATGGTTACCTATCCTTCCACGCATGGAGTATTTGAAGAAAGCATCAGGGAAATTTGCGACATCATTCATCAGCAGGGAGGACTTGTGTACATGGATGGTGCTAATATGAATGCACAGGTTGGCCTTACATCCCCGGGGATGATCGGCGCAGATGTTTGCCATCTTAATCTTCATAAAACATTCGCTATCCCGCATGGTGGTGGCGGACCGGGCATGGGGCCTATTTGTGTAAATGAAAAGCTTGTGCCGTTTTTACCCGGAAAAAGTGGAGGAGTGGGACGGGTAAGTGCTGCCAATTATGGGTCTGCGAGTATTTTACTAATCAGTTATGCTTACATAAAACTTCTTGGTGAAGAAGGCATTCGCAAAGCGACAGAATATGCAATTTTAAATGCCAACTACATGAAGGCAAGGTTAAAAAAATATTTTAAAATATTATACACCGGCAAGGGAGGCACTTGTGCCCATGAGTTTATTGTTGACCTCAGGCCCTTTAAAACGCTTGTTGGCATTGAGGCAGAAGACATCGCTAAAAGACTTATGGATTATGGGTTTCATGCGCCTACGCTGAGTTTTCCTGTTCCGGGAACTATTATGATAGAGCCTACTGAAAGCGAAAATAAAGCAGAGCTCGACAGATTTTGCGATGCTCTTATCAATATATTTGGAGAGATAAAAGCGATCGAAGAAGGTGAAGCAGATAAGAAAGATAATGTGCTGAAAAATGCGCCGCACACATTGGCAGTCATTACTGCAGATGATTGGACACATAGCTATTCCCGTAGTGCTGCTGCATTTCCGCTTGCGTATTTAAAGCAAAATAAATTTTGGGCCAGTGTGAGCAGGGTCAATAATACGTATGGAGATAGGAATTTGATTTGTACTTGTGAGCCGGTGGAAAGTTATATAGAAGTTGAAAGTTAGAAGGAACGGGGAGTATAGTTTTTATCAATCCAATCGTAAAGATTTCTTAGTATTACTTTTATATCATACACTTAAATAGTTTGATTAAATCTTTTAAATTCTACATGGATTTTATAAAAAAAATTTCATTCTTTAGTAAGCTCCATTCTTTAATAGCAGCTTTGCAAGAGCATCAAAACATGAAGGTTTCGATTATTAAAAGGAAGAACAAAGCTATTGCCAAATACTTATAATAAGAATTCCGCGTGCATTTAAAATCTAATAATCATAGGATCAAACTGCTTTTAGGTACAACAAAGCAACATACACCAATTTGCACCGCATCCTCCTCTACGGAAGAAGATGCTACACACTAAAAA
>JBBPZF010000483.1:0-2259 GCA_038199105.1 Chitinophagales bacterium
TCTTTCTCCTTCCATGTTTCAAAGCTGTCCCCAAATAAATTAATAAATTTTTTATGCAATACTCCGCCCCAGTAACTGTTGCGGGCATGTATTATCAGTTTTGCTTTATCAATTCCTGAGGGATTATTAAATTTCAGGATAAGATCACTAAAACCATATTTATTCCTGCTGTCTTCAAAAGAATAATATTTACCATCTTTTTGTAATACCATATTTTTTATGTCAACATTTGTATTTATTAAAGCACTTAAAGGCGGTGCAGTGTTTTCGTAAGAAAACAGACGACCGTACCTGTCCTGTAAAACATTAGTGCCCTTTACATGATTTACCTGCACGAGTTGTACCTGGTTAATAAATTGTTCTTCATTTTTGACATTGGATATTTTAAAAGAAAAATCCTGTGCGTTGCCAGGTAAAGAAGTTAATGGCAAATAGTCTTTTCTTTCCAATGTTGAATAAAAAGCACCACTATATAGTCCGCTGGCAAAATTATAGTTCCCGTTATCACTTATATACACCTGGGGACAATTGCATGCAATGGCAGCAGCAATAAAAGTGCCCACGAAAAAAGCGGATACTCCTATACCGACCGCGCTTAAAATATGATTGGATGTGGTAGCAGATTTATTTAGTTCATATACATCTGCCCGGTTAAAAGATGATACTAACGCCGAGTACATTGAGTCGTTATTCTTTGGGGCAATATTTGTATAAAGATGCACTTCCATCAATGCACTTTTTTTATACTTCGCTTTTACCCGGTTTTTATTATCCTGAGGATTAGGATATAAGTTTTTTGAATGCTCCGGAGTTAATGCAACCAGTTTGCCCGATATAGAATCGCCGCTAACAGAAACCTGCTCAAGGCCCTTAATAATGTTTGGAAAATGAATAATGAAATATTTCTTTGTTGACTTGAGATTAGTCATTGCAGAATGGCCAATAGATGATTTGGTATTGGTACGGTAGAAGTCACGAAAGCAACTACTTAAGCTGATTACTGCTAAAAGTATACATACATAAATAACTTTTCTTCTTAAAAAAATAAGGAGAAATGGTAAAAGCGATACAATTGATGTAACAGGTTGTTTGGAGTGGATACTTTTCATGTATGTGTATTTAAAAGATGAGAATGAATTTTTTTATCCATTATTTTGAACCATAATGGAGGTAATAGAGAGAGCAGGATCATAAAGGAGTAGCCGGCAGGATGCGTCGGCGAATTATCCCTTGGTAAAAGAGTATCAAACGAGCGGCCCGGATGTAAATGATGATCTGCATGGCTTTCTAACTGGAAAAGATTAAGTGATCTGTTATAGTAACCCGTATTCCAGGCGTGATGATCATTTAATTTTTCAAACTTTCCGTTTGCATTTTTTTTTCTCATTAACCCATAATGCTGCAGGTAATTTATGGTATGCAGCAAGGTTATCGCAACAGCATTTTGAAATAAAAAAAATATGAGCGCAGCTTTGCCCAACATCAAAAATATAATGAGCATTAATGACACCTGAGCTATTCCAAATATGAGCATATGGCTGTGCAAAAGCGGATTCTTATATGCAATGCGTGATAATTTTTTTCTTTCAATTTTCCAGGCGTTGATATAAGTACCTGCAATTGCCCTGGGCAGGTAAGCGTATATTGATTCACCCAAACGGGCAGTATTAGGATCTTGCGGCGTGCATGCATATACGTGATGCCCCCACACGTGCTCAATTGCGTAATGCATATAATTGTTCTGTAACAGTAAAAAATAACCGGCTGCCCGTTGCTTTTTTGTAAAGCGATGAATAAATTCATGGGCAAGTGTAAAGCCCAGTACACCATTTACAATACCAACTGACAGACTAAGCCCAGTAAATGAAACAATAGAAAGTGATCTATTGCCTGCCGTATACACTGACCATCCGCTTAATACAATAAGTACAGGTACAAACACTAATGCAATAGTACTATAAGCGCCGGAAGGATAAGTTCTATGTACGCTCTGGTGGCCCTGTATTGGCGATAATATTAAAAAATTAACCATCGGGTATGCTACAAAGCAAGACAAAGGGACCAGAAAATTCCACCAGCCTCCAAGCTCATAACCAGTAAAAACCAATGCAGGTACAAACAATAGCAGCAGGTAATTCCAGGGTTTCATTGTATAATTTTTTTTGATTAATTTACAAACGCGTTGCAGCCGTTCTGTCTCATTAAGTTTAAGTTTCTTTCTATCGGATCGTTCAGTGCGGAGAATATTTTCTTTTGACA
>JBBPZF010000484.1:0-12929 GCA_038199105.1 Chitinophagales bacterium
GACAGGTAAAAAAGAAATTGTTGAAATGCTTCGTCAGCGCAGTCGGCCTTATCTTTTCAGCAATACCGTTGCGCCAAGTATTGTTGGAGCATCCATCGTCGTGTTAGACATGCTTAGTGAAACTACTGACTTGCGTGATAAGCTCGAAAGTAATACCAAATATTTCAGGAGTAAAATGACTGAGGCAGGGTTTGATATAAAGCCCGGTGAACACCCGATAGTTGCCATCATGCTGTACGATGCGGAGCTTGCGCAAAGTTTCGCTGCCAAACTATTAGATGAAGGAATTTATGTGATAGGTTTTTTCTTTCCTGTGGTAGCTAAAGGGCAGGCCCGTATAAGAGTGCAGTTGAGTGCAGCACACGAGCAGGAACATTTGGATAAAGCGATTGATGCGTTTGTGAAGGTGGGGAAAGAGTTGGGCGTGCTGAAATAATAATACCTTTTTGTTTTAATAACTTTATAGAACATAAGTAAAGATGGAAACAACCTTATTAAATAGAATCACAAATAATCCTGCAATCTTAACCGGAAAACCTGTTATAAGAGGTATGCGAATTTCTGTAGAACAAATTTTAAAGATGCTTGCAAGAGGAATTTCTCATGTTGAGATAATAAAAGAATTTCCATTGCTGGAAGAAGAAGACATTAAAGCTTGCCTGGTATATGCTGCGAACAAAATTTCCCTGGAACAACAAGCAGCATAAGCGATTACTTCAAATAAAAAATAATAATTGATGCTAGCAATTGACAGACAAGCTTTCATATCAGCTATTTTTTACTTTTTTTTATTTTTTGCAAACAGCAAAGTAAAAGCGTGTGAATGTTCTAACATTTCTTTTACTACCGATAGTGAAAATGCTGATTTAATTTTTCAGGGAGTCGCAATTGATAAAACAGACAGCGTTCAATTTGGAAAAGTTTATTACACATTTAGGCTAAACGAGGTTTGGAAGGGCAAGCATTATATTAATATAATTATCAAAACTAACGAGGGCGGCCCTGCCTGTGGCGCATCTTTTGAAATCGGAAAAGAGTATGTCTTTTTTGCAACAAACCTAGAAACGACCGCATGCCGGCGAAATTCAGATGTAAAGAATTGTCCAGATATAGCAAGGCTCAATTATAAATATAGACTTTCTTATAAACAGAAAATAGCACTTGAGAACTCTCCCATATTGTCAACACTTGAAGGCGAATATTTTAATAATATTAAGAGCAGCATTCATTTTCAAAACAAGCTTGCGGATACTATAAATTTTATTAGGAAAAAAAATAGCGTTTTTAGATGGGAATATTATTTCAAAACAAGATTTTTTTAATCGTTATGGTGACAAGGAGATTTCATTGTTATTTGAGGCAATTTCGAATAACGAAATTCTACGAAATGATGGCTATGACGCAATAATTATTATGCACCGAAAAATCAAAATGACCAAAAGGCAAAAAAGGAAAATTATGGAGCAACTTCTGTAAAATGATTAAAGAATGATATTTTTAGCCCTTAATAAAACACCGCAACCTCATCAAGTGTTTTCTTTGTTAACTGCGGCACCCAACATTCCTTAGCAGGATAGCCAACCGGCAAAAGCAAAAAAGGTTTTTCATTGTCCGGGCGTTTCAAAAGCTTTAATAAAAAGTTCATCGGGCTTGGGGTATGCGTGAGCGTTACAAGGCCTGCTGCATGAATGGCAGCAATCAAAAATCCAGTAGCAATACCTGTACTTTCCAAGACATAATAATTATTTTTTCTGTTGCCGTCCTTATCTATGTCGTACGATTTTTTAAAGACAACAATAAGCCACGGCGCAATTTCTAAGAAAGGTTTTCTCCAGTCAGTTTGTAAAGGCGCAAGGTCTTTCAACCATTCCGCAGGCATTCGGCCATCGTAGCTCAATTTCTCTTCTTCTTCCGCAGCCTCTCTTATTTGCTTTTTTAAATGAGTGTCCTGCACCACACAGAATGTCCAGGGTTGTTTATTGGCGCCGGATGGAGCTGTGTTAGCTGCTGCAAGTATATTCTCTATTACTTCTTTTAATACGGGCTCACTGCTGAAGTCCCTTACACTTCTGCGTTTCAGCATATTGTTTAAAAACTTTTGAGAATTATGGAGTGATTGTTCTTCTGAAATTTTTTGTGGATGGTGGGCAATAAATGGGTAGCCATTAATAAGTTTTGTTTCTGCCATTTTTTTTTATTGAATAATTATTTGGCCTGATCGCTTTCGTTTTTTTCTTCCTTCTTTAAACGCGGTTCATTAAGCGCAACAACCCGATGAACTTCCTTTTTTCTTGCATTCATATTAAGCAGCTCAACCCCAAATGAAAAGGCCATGCCGAAATAAATATAATTTTTTAAATTAAGCTCTTCTGCTTTTTCAGAATTCCATCCTTCTATCACAAGACTAAGACCAATCATAACAAGAAAAGAAAGCGCCAGCATTTTAAACGTTGGATGTTTGTGAATAAAGGCAGCAATTTTTGGGCTAAAGACAAACATTACAATGAGGGCAATCACAACCGCTGCTATCATAATCTCCACATACTTTGCTGTGCCGCCTGCAGTGATGATACTGTCAAACGAAAAAACCATATCTATCAGCATGATTTGAAAAGCGGCTTGCGAAAAGCTAAATGATTTTACATTTTGCTTCGCCACATTAGGGTCTTCTCCTTCGAGCTTTTGGTGAATTTCATACACGGATTTATAGATGAGAAAAATGCCGCCGGCAAGCATTACAAGGCTGGCTAAATCAAACCCTTTTTCAAACAAAGTAAATATTGGTTTTCCCTTTTGTGATAAAAGCCATCCGAGGCCAAGCAGCATTATGCTTCGTACAATCATGCCTTGTATTATCCAAAACAGTCTTGCCTTTTTATGTTTTTCCTGCGGCAGCCGGTTAATGATAATGCTTACGAATATTACATTATCTATACCCAAAACAATTTCCAGGAGAACAAGAATAAAAAAGCTAATGATACTATCTGTCGTAAATAAATGGCTCATTTGATGAGTTGATTAAGCGAGTAAATTTATACTAATGATTTACAAATATTTTTTACAATAGCAGGCCCTTCATAAATAAAAGCTGTCCACACCTGCACGAGAGATGCGCCATTATTAAATTTTTCAATAGCATGGTTGCCTGAGAAAATACCGCCGCTCGCTATCACCGGAATTTTACCTCCGGTTTTTTCAAAAATATATTTTGTTATTTGTGTTGATTTATTTTTTACCGGCAATCCACTTAAGCCACCAGCCCCTTTTTCTTTTATTTCCAAAGAATTTGTCCGCAGATTTTCGCGGCTGAGAGTTGTGTTGGCCGCCACCAGGCCACCTAAATTTATTTCCATTGCAAGATCAAGAATATCATCAAGCTCATTTGTTGCGAGGTCTGGTGAGATTTTTAAGAGCAGAGGCCTTTGAACGATTTTTTGTTTATTCAACTCCTGCAGATGCGAAAGTATTTTTCTTAAAGAATCTTTTTGTTGCAAATCCCTCAGCCCGGGCGTATTAGGCGAGCTCACATTCACTACAAAATAATCAACAAGATCATGCAGGGCATTAAATGATATTTCGTAATCTTTCCACGCGTCATCGTTGGGTGTATTTTTATTTTTGCCAATATTGCCGCCAATAATGAGCGATGTGTTTTTATTTTTTTTGCGAAATGATTTTAATCTTTCTGCAATCTTTTCTGTACCGTCATTATTAAAACCCATTCGGTTTATAAGCGCCTTATCTTTTGGTAAGCGAAATAACCTTGGCTTTACATTTCCATCCTGGGCCAAGGGTGTTACAGTTCCTATTTCTACAAAGCCAAAGCCCAATGCTTCAAGTTCTTCCAGGTATTTTGCATTCTTATCAAAGCCCGCTGCAAGTCCAATTGGGTTTGAAAACAGAAGGCCGAAAAAATTTCTTTGCAGCTTTTCATCTTCCGGCTTGCATTTTTTTTGAATAAAATTTTTTACAAAAGATATCCTGCAAAAAAACTTTAAAAAATTCATGGCGAAATAGTGTACATCTTCCGGGCCGAATAGAAATAAAAAATTACGGAGCAGCTTATACATTTCGGCGGCGAAGATACTTATTGAAATAATTAATTGGGCAATGGTGAATGGGTATGGTCAATAGGTCAATGGTCAATAGGTCAATTAGTGAATGGGCAATAATAGTGAATGGGCAATGGTGAATGGTTAATAGGCCAAAGGTCAATAATCTACGACTAATCATCAATCTTAAATTGACTTATTGACCTATTGACTGTGATGCCCTCACTGAAACAAATGAATGATTGACCTACTCCGTATCATATCTGTCAACGCTCTCAATACCGGGTAGTTTTTTTAGCTGCGTTACCAGGTCTTCTAATTCATCTTTATCGTGTACATATACTCTTATGTTTCCTTCGAAAAGTCCTTCTTTTGCTTCCACCGTAAGTGCATTGATGTTGATTCTTAGATCACCGCTTATAAGATTAGTAATTTTATTTATTACACCTACATCATCGAGGCCAATAATTTTAATACCAGTTAAAAACGAAATCTCTTTATTTTTTACCCATTTGGTTTTTACTACCCTGTGCCCGTAATGGGAGAGTAACCTTGCAGCATTCGGGCAATTTGTTCTGTGAATTTTAAGCCCTTCGCCCTGTGTTATAAACCCGAATACATCATCACCCGGAATGGGCTTGCAGCAATTAGCAAGTGAATACATTATCCTATCACTGCTCTCGCCAAAAATAATAAGTTCCGTATCCTTTTTTGCCGGGTGCTTATGGTCGGATTCAGCCTTTTCTTCTACAGGAGGTTTAATTGGCTTGGGAGGATGAATTTTATCTCCTAATACGGTGAATTCTTTGAGGTCATGCAGGTCAATTTTCTTAATGGCAATTTCATATAGCAGGTCAAGTGAGGACGGAAGTTTATAATGAGCGGTAAGTTCATCAAGATTCGCTTGATTTATTGGCGCGCCTATATGATCAAGCTTGCGTTGCAATATATTTTTTCCTTCTTCTGCAATGGTTCTTTTTTCTTCTTTAAGCGAATCTTTTATTTTGGTTTTTGCCTTTGTTGTAACTACAAATTTTAACCATTCCCTGCTGGGCTTTTGCTTGCCGGAAGTAATTATTTCTACCTGGTCGCCGCTCCTGAGTTTATGCCCGAGCGGCACGAGCTTATGATTTACTTTTGCCCCAATACATTTTTCTCCTACGGCTGTATGCACAGCAAAAGCAAAATCAAGCGAGGAGGCGCCTATCGGCAGCATTTTTACATCGCCCTTTGGCGTATAAACATAAATTTCTTCTGCTAAAAACGACACTTTGAAATCCTGCAAAAAATCTATTGAATTGGTATCCTGGTTGGCCAGCATATCTCTTATCTGGTGAAACCATTTATCAAAGCGGTTTTCTTCGTTGGCGCCTTCCTTATATTTCCAATGTGCCGCTAATCCCTTCTCAGCTATATCATTCATTCTCTTTGTCCTGATCTGTACTTCCACCCACTTGCCCTGGCCGCCCATTACAGTGGTGTGCAGTGCTTCGTAGCCATTATTTTTAGGATTGCTCAGCCAGTCCCGCAGCCGCTCAGGAGCGGGCGAGTATTCATTTGTTACCACGCTATATACTTTCCAGCAATCTTCTTTCTCCCGCTCCGGTGGTGAATTCAAAATTACCCGTATCGCAAAAAGGTCATATACTTCTTCAAAAGACACGCCTTTCTTCTTCATTTTATTCCATATAGAATGAATACTTTTTGGCCTGCCATAGATTTCAAAATCCAAATTTGCCTGTTGCAGTTTTTCTTTTATCGGCCTTATAAAATCATTGATATATCTGGTGCGTTCTCTCTTTGTATTATCGAGTTTTTGCGCAATGTACCGATAGCTATCAGGCTCCATGTATTTCATGGAGAGGTCTTCCATCTCTGTTTTAATACTGTATAAGCCCATGCGGTGAGCCAATGGAGCATAGACATATACTGTTTCAGAAGAAATTTTTAACTGCTTTTCCCGCTTCATACTGTCCATCGTTCGCATGTTGTGCAGCCTGTCTGCAAGCTTTATCAATATCACCCGCGGATCATCGGTAAGTGTAAGTAAAATCTTTTTAAAATTTTCCGCTTGTTGCGATGAATTAGCATCAAGCACGGTAGAAATTTTAGTAAGCCCATCTACAATTTTTGCTATCTCGCTACCAAATTCTCGTTGCACATCCTCGAGAGTAATATCGGTATCTTCCACGGTGTCGTGCATCAAGGCACAGATAGTACTGCGTACACCTAGACCTATTTCTTCTACGCAAATCATTGCGACTGCAAGCGGGTGAAGTATATAAGGCTCACCGCTTTTGCGCCGCATGGTTTTATGCGCTTCCACGGCTATTTCAAATGCAGATCTTACTAATTCTTTATCTCCGGGTTTTAGTTTCGGCTTCAACATCCGCAGCAGGGCGCGGTAGTGACGAAGAATTTCTTTTTTTTCCTCTTCTTCGTTTAAAACATATTTAGGAATATCTAGTGTGGTTTCCATCTAATACGAATTTACAGAGAAATGCGATGATTAGATTTAATGAAATTGAAACTTTAGAAAATAGCCGGAGATAGCAAAATATTTTATAGCTTTTTTAGAAAAAATAAGGTAGATGGCCTTTTGTTATAAATGGATCCAGGCAAAACAGAATTATAAAATAAATAGGACACGTGTTTTTTTTAATCTAAATCAATTATTTTTGCCGCCCCAAAAGCGCATGTGGTGAAATTGGTAGACACATCAGACTTAGGATCTGATGCCGTAAGGTGTGGGGGTTCGAGTCCCTCCATGCGCACACTCACAAACTTTTCTGTAAAGAAATTATAACCTCCTGTTCTTAAAGCAGGAGGATAAACTTTGATTAATGGCAAGTGTTACAAAAGAAAGCATTGGAGATCTTCACGATAAATTAATAGTGAAAGTTTCTAAAGAAGATTATTACCCTTCATTTGAAAAAGCAATAAAAGATTATAGCAAGAAGGCAAATATACCTGGCTTTAGAAAGGGTATGGTGCCGGGTGGTATGGTTAAAAAAATGTATGGCGCTTCTATATTTTATGATGAAGTGATAAAGGCAGTTGAGAAGGAATTGAACGAATACCTCACAAAAGAAAAACCTGAAATTTTTGCGCAGCCATTGCCTATGGAAAGTGACATGCGCAACCTTGATATGTCCAACCCATTAGACTATGATTTTCCTTTTGAAATGGGTATTAAGCCGGCGATATCGTTAGATGCATTAACTGCTGCAACACCGGTCTTTCATAAAGTAGAAGTTACAGATGAAATGGTAAATGAAGAGGTGGAAAAATTGGTTACAAAACATGGTGAGATGAAAGATGCAGAGGAAGTAGATGCTCCTGAAAATGTGTTGAATGTTGCTTTCCAGGAAAGTGATGCCGAGGGAAACCCTTTGCCAGAGGCACCTTCAAAGGACAATTCTATCCTCGTAAAATATTTTGCAGAAGATTTTCGTCCGCAATTGAATGGAAAGAAAAAAGATGATTTTGTTGTACTGCAATTAAAAAATGCTTTCCCTGAAAAAGAAAGGGAGTGGATTATATCTGACCTTGGTTTGGATAAAAATGATGAAGCGTCGCTCGAAAAATATTTCAGGATGAGCATTACAAAAATCGGTTTGGTTGAAAAGAAAGAATTGAACGAAGATTTTTTTAATATTGTTTTTCCCGGTAAAGAAATCAAAACTGAAGATGAGTTTCGTAAAACATTGAAAGACGAATTGCAAACCCAGTGGGATGCTGCAAGCCGCGGCCAAATGCAAGACCAGCTTTATCACACCTTAATAGACACTCCTTTAAAATTTCCTGATGAATTTTTAAAACGTTGGATAGCTGTTGGCGGAGAAAAAAAGAAAACTGCTGAAGAAGTTGAAGTTGAATATCCATCTTTCACCAATCAATTGAAATGGACATTAATAAGCGATAAAGTAATTAATGAAAATAAAATTGAGGTAACAGAAGAAGAGTTAAGGGATGCTATGAAGCACGAAATTATGCGCTATTTTGGCCAGATGAATCTTGGTGAGGATATGCAGTGGATTGAAAGCTATATTGATCGTATGATGAAAGACGAAAAGCAGGTAGATAGCAGCTATAGAAAGATATTAACCGAAAAATTATTTAGTTGGCTTGAGACCCAGGTAACGCCTGAAGAAAAAGCGACTTCGCCTGATGAGCTATTGGCAATGCAGCACAATCATTCCCACTGATAAATTCCCGGACGATAAATTTTATTTACTACGATTTTGCCGGGAACCTCGACAAATACTTTGCACCAAATCAATAAACCATCTTTTGTTTTGACCTGATTTGCATGCTTATTACGCAACCAATTTAGCATAGTCAGTCCTAAAGCAACCATTGCGTTTATTTATGTATCTCTATTTTACCACTCTGTGAGGTCCCTTTAGATGCGCCGCCAATAATGGTATTATTTTTGAATTATGCTATCTACAAAATATGAAACAGTTATTTTTTTGCCTGCTTATTTGTCTCTCACTTAATTCCTACTCTCAAAATATAGATAGTATTTCACCTAACCGGGTAATTGTTCATAGTGATTACAGGCTTGAAATTTTGGCAAGAAAAGAATCAGAAATAAATACAGCTATTTTAAAGTCGCAGGCAAGAACAGCAAAGGGTTATCGCCTGATGGTACTTAATACCTACGACCGCGATTATGCTTTAAAAGTGCGATCGGAATTGCTGCAGAAATTTCCTGAGCAAAAACCATACATGTGGTATGCTAATCCATACATTAAATTAAAATTTGGAAATTTTCGTACCAAAGAAGAAGCAGAAGACTATAAAAGCCAGATTAGCCGTATGCTAAATGGTGCATCTATCTACGTGCTTTCAGAAACGATCGAAGTGAAGCCAGACAAGGATTTTAATCCTGATGATATGAAGTGATTGGTCTCCATCATTTCAGCGAAGCGCTTATTCCGTCATTTTGACGACGGGAGAGATCCCCCGAACTATTCATACTGCTAAAAGAATAAAAGCAGTAATTGCTAAAAGGAAGTAGATAATTATTTTTTCATCCCTCAAAACTTTGGAGACTTCTCCTATCGTCGTAATGACGACCACCATGTTGTTTTTGATTATTTGATTTTTAATCCCTCTACCTCAAAATTTCATCTGCGAAACTCTTTCTTATTTTTGTCATCCAAGTATAATATATGATCAAAGAAAAAATTAAGGAATTAGCTGCCGAATATTCAAATGAATTCATAGAAATCCGCCACCACCTGCATGCCCATCCGGAACTGAGCTTTAAAGAATTTGAAACATCAAAATTTATACAAAATAAACTTGCCGGCTGGGGCATTCGGTATGAAGTAATGGCCACCACTGGCGTTGTTGGTATTATAGAAGGAAAAAATCCAGAAAATAAAGTGATTGCACTTCGTGCAGACATGGATGCATTGCCTATTAAAGAACAAAACGAAGTTGCCTATATTTCAAAAAATGATGGCGTCATGCACGCCTGCGGGCATGATGTGCATTCCGCTTGCTTGCTTGGTGCAGCTAAGATTTTAAATGAATTAAAAGACGAATGGGAGGGAACGATAAAACTAATTTTTCAACCAGGTGAAGAAAAAAATCCCGGTGGCGCAAGCATTTTGATAAAAGAAGGCGTCCTTGAAAATCCAAGACCTGCAGCAATTTTTGCCCTGCATGTTCATCCCGGCTTAGAAGTAGGAAAATTGAGTTTTCGCTCCGGCATGGTAATGGCGAGCGCCGATGAAATTTATATAACGATAAAAAGTAAAGGCGGGCATGCAGCAGCGCCACACCTTACAGCGGATACTATACTTATCGCTTCACACCTGGTAGTAAACCTGCAGCAGGTAATAAGCAGAATGAACGATCCTTTTAATCCTTCTGTTTTATCAATCACATCTATACAAGGTGGGAATACAACCAATGTAATACCTGCAGAAGTCAAGTTGATCGGCACTTTCAGGGCAATGAATGAAGAATGGAGATTTAAAGCCCATGATCTTATAAGGAAAATATGCAAAAATACAGCAGAGATGGCGGGAGCTGAAATTGATGTAAATATTGATGTGGGCTATCCCTTTGTGACGAATAATGACCAGCTAACACTGATGGCTAAACGCAGGGCAGTCGAATATGCCGGCAAAGACAATGTAGAAGAAACTGAGATGCGCATGGGCGCAGAAGATTTTGCCTTTTATTCTCATAAAATACCTGCTTGTTTTTTCAGGCTCGGAGTCGGTAACAAAGAAAGAAAGATTACTTCCGGCGTTCACACGCCGCTATTTAATATAGATGAAGCGGCTATTGCAAATGGTGTAGGAATTATGGCCTGGCTCGGCGCTTCTGCATCAATTAAGTGAATTAGTCACTTTAACTATCTTTACTTTTAATTAAATCAAATTCACGGCCCTGTTTATTACAGAAAGTGATCAATATACCATATGCAAAAAAATCTTCGAAAGCAGGAGGCGCTTGATTATCATTACAAAGGAAGGCCAGGAAAAATAGAAGTTATTCCCACAAAAGCTACAAAAACACAAAGAGATCTCTCACTTGCGTACTCACCAGGGGTGGCTGTGCCTTGCCTCGAAATAGTGGAAAATCCTGAGGCAGTTTATCAATATACGGCAAAAGGAAACCTCGTTGGCGTCATCAGTAATGGCACTGCCGTATTGGGCTTAGGCGATATAGGGCCGGAGGCGGGGAAGCCTGTAATGGAAGGCAAGGGGGTGCTATTTAAAATATTTGCAGATATAGATGTATTCGATATTGAGATAAATGAAAAAGACCCGGAAAAATTTGTTGATATAGTTGCGGCTTTGGAGCCAACCTTCGGCGGAATCAATTTGGAAGACATAAAAGCGCCCGAATGTTTTTATATTGAAAAAGCATTAAAGGAGCGTATGAAAATTCCTGTGATGCACGATGACCAGCATGGTACTGCTATCATAAGCGCTGCTGCATTATTGAATGCGCTGGAAATTCAAAAGAAGAAAATTGATCGTGTAAAATTTGTTGTAAATGGTGCCGGAGCGGCCGCCATGGCTTGCATACAACTTTACGAAGCGGTTGGTGCAAAGGCTTCCAACTTTATTCTCTTTGACAGGAAGGGCGTTATACATGCCGGGCGTACTGAAATGGATGAAACGAAAAAAAGATTTGCCCAAACAACTAATTCTACCCAAACACTGACGGATGCTATGAAAGATGCCGATGTATTTATAGGATTGAGTGTTGGCAACGTAATAACTCCTGAGATGGTAAAAAGCATGGCAAAAAACCCCGTTGTGTTTGCCATGGCTAATCCCGATCCTGAAATAACTTTCGATAAAGCCACAGCAGCAAGAAAAGATGTGATCATGGCAACAGGACGCAGCGATTATCCTAACCAGGTAAATAATGTTTTAGGCTTTCCCTATATATTTCGCGGGGCACTTGATGTGCGGGCGACACAGATAAACGAAGCTATGAAACTGGCTGCTGTAAAGGCATTGGCTGAATTGGCCAAGTTGCCCGTGCCAGACATTGTGGTGATGGCGTATAATGAAAAAAATATTGTTTTCGGGCCAAATTATATAATACCGAAGCCGCTTGATAATCGCCTTCTTACAACCGTGGCACCGGCTGTAGCGAAGGCTGCAATAGAAAGTGGTGTTGCCAGAAATCCTATTACCGATTGGGATAGATATACAGTTGAGTTAAATGAGCGGTTGGGAATTGACAACCAATTATTGCGAATGATTGGGAATAAAGCAAGGAAGAATCCTAAAAGAGTTGTGTTTGCTGAAGCAGAAAATCATAAAATTTTAAAGACGGCACAGCTTGTACAAGATGAGGGCCTCGCTTACCCTATACTGTTAGGCGATCCCGAAACAATCAGAGCTATCGCCGCTGAAAATGGAATTGACCTGGAGGGAATGGTAATTATTGATCCTAAAGGAGATGAATCCCGCGAAAGGCGATCACTTTATGGTGATCTATTTTTTGCCAAACGCCAGCGTAAAGGATTTAATAATTATGAATCAAAAAAAATAATGAAAGACCGCCTTTACTTTGGTTGTATGATGGTGGAAACGGGTGAAGCCGATGCCATGATATCTGGTCTTTCTAAAAACTATCCCGATACTATACGTCCCGCTCTACAGATTATTGGATTAGAGGAAGGCTCGAAAAAAGTAGCAGGCATGTATATCATGATGACAAAAAAGGGTCCCATATTCCTTGCAGACACAACGGTGAACTTTAATCCCACGGCAGAAGAGCTTGCGGATATAACCTTAATGGTTGCCCGGGAAGTTAGAAATTTTGGTATGAAGCCATGCATTGCCATGCTTAGTTATTCTAATTTTGGAAGTAGTAATTCTCCTGAAGCGAAATTGGTGGCTAAGGCAAGAGAAATCGTAAAATTAAAAGAACCGTCGCTTGTGGTTGATGGGGAGATGCAGGCCAATGTTGCATTCAATAAAGAGATGATAAAAGAAAATTATCCCTTTAGCGAGCTGGCAAATAAAGATGTAAATGTGCTTATTTTCCCAAACCTTGCCGCGGGCAATGTGGCTTATAATCTTTTACAGGAGTTGGGAGAGGCAGAAGCTATCGGCCCTATTTTACTGGGGTTGAGCAAGCCGGTGCATGTGCTGCAACTTGGCAGCCAGGTAAGAAGTATTTATAATATGGTATTGATAGCAGTAACAGATGCTCAAATGAAATGCACAAATAATAAAGAAACAGAGGTATTGCCGGGCAGATGGAAAAGATCAAAAAAGCCAGCGATGTAGCATAATTTAAGTTCCGGTTAAACCTAATCGGGGGCGATCGTGATTTGCTAAAAGGAATTTCAAATATAAAATGTAATAAATTACACTGTAATAA
>JBBPZF010000485.1:0-2695 GCA_038199105.1 Chitinophagales bacterium
GTTAAATTTCCACCAAAAAATCCCGAAAATCACAAAAAGCAAAAAAAAAAATGCGTTAAAGTCAAAAAAAATTTTAATAGCGCACTCACAAATATATGTTTTTAAAATAAAAATAAACTTGTTATTCTTAAAAAAAAAACATTTCTTATTTGCCTGAACTGATCAGGATAAATCATTTAGTACCCGTACACATTCCTCCGCAATACCTGCTTCCTGGCAATTATGCATCTTTAGATTACAGGTTTCATTGGCACTGTGTTATGAGATATGAGAGGATGATTGATAACCATCGGCTTTAAATTACTTTTCTGTTGTGTTTCGTGAAACACGAAACACGGTTGGCGGAATATATACCCTAATGTCCCGACCCAATCATGGACTAGGGAATGACTAATGAGATTGTATTTTTCTACACAATCGCATAAGGAAAGGCCATTTTCAATGTGCTCCTTACAAATCTGATGTTTAAGTTCAAGACTGTAAAAAGTCCGTCTTACAAACTCATTTGAATTATACATTTACACGTTTTTTGTGTAAACCTATTTTAGGACAAGACAGACTGAAATTGGATTCCGTAGTTCGTGTATCACCAACCATTTCTGTTATGAGTCGTGGATCACGAACCACGGCTTGCAGTCTTCAACTCTGGAACCTTGCTTTGTCGATTCATCCATATCAATGCATAGTCTTACTGTAGGGGCTTTATAAATGTCTGACACATGTTCCATATTTGCTACAAACCCACATTCTTCTCTGGTGGTATTACCCAACCTTTTACTTTGCAAGGATTCCGTAGAAAAATCCCGCTCTCGAATCGCTTCAAAGCGAGTACAAGAGCGGGATAAATAATAAATAATGAAAAGCTTACTGAATAATATTTCCGTCTTCACCAATGGTTTCCGTTTTGAAAGTCCCGTTATCGCTAACTCTCACCACATATCCCATTTTATCTGCTGTATGTTTTACAGCTGTAATATCATACACTGAAGGATATTTAGATTTTATCTTTGAAACTACATCGTCAGATACATAGCTTTCTAAAATAGGAAGTGATGCATAGCCTTTCTGGCCTTCTATATTTTGACTATTTGTTACCATTCCTGAATTCATAGTATTCGTATTCGTCGAAGAATTAGAATTCATATTGTTCTGCATGTTACTATTCACACCCGGGCTTGGATTGCTCATAGAACGTGTGCTGTCAGAACTCATACTATTCATGTTATTATTTGTCATGGTCCTGGCACTATCGGCACTCATGTTGTTCATGTTGCTCATGGTATGAGCGCTATCATTTTGCATAGAATTCATAGTACCATTCGACATGTTATTCATACTATCTTTCATAGTATTGTTCATACTTCCTGTACTATCAGAACGCATGGTATTCATGGTACCATTAGTCATGTTGTTCATAGAATCTTTCATCATACCGTTATTCATACTGCCGGAACTGTCGGTACGCATTGTATTGTTCATACTGGCAGTACTATCATTGCGCATCGAATTTTGGGTTGTAGTAACTGGGGTACTATCCCGTTGAGGCATCGTACTGGTGGATAAACTGTCTGATTGTGCAGACGCCGAATAAAGGCCTCCCGCTAAAATCAAAGAAATAAAAATATGCTTCATAATTAAATTTTTAAAGATTAATAAGGTTACTAAATTCAATTCCTATGCCACAACATTTTTTTTATTCGAATAAAGCAGATTTTATCGTAATAAGGATGTCTGATAAATTTTTATTATGAAAATTTTCGATCGGGCTTAAAGCTTTTAGTGGATTCATTCTTAGCGATTTAAAGGCTAGCATATTTTTTTACTATTTATCACATAAAACAAATTTTATTTATTTTAAAATTTCTTCGAATAAAATTATTTTTTAGTTTGTTTTAACCGGGTGACTAATTCTATAAAGAGCACTTTCAGTAAAAATACGCGGGGAAAAATAATAACCATCTCCCAATAACTCCCACACTTCCCACATGTGACTTGCGGTATTTGCACGTTCTTAAAAAAATTAAAAGCCTTGATACAATACGGGCCTTTTTAGTTTCGTTTTAACATTAATTACTACTAATCCGAAAGGCGAAGCGTGTAATTATTTTATAATCTGAGAAAAATCAAATCACAAAATGGTGTTTAAAAACCTGGCGCTTGCTCTTTCTATTCCTTTGCTTACAATAGTTTTTAACCTGGATAAAAAAGCGCTGGAACCTGTTATAACCCTTAGCCATGCGAATGTCCATTACTTTAATGGCGTTACTTTGGGTGTGCCTCAGGTGGATAGTACTGATTATTATACGAGTGAAACAGAACTATTGGCGGCATCTATAACGCTTGATATGCCTACGCCGGGCGACCAGGGAATGCAGCGATCCTGCGGTGCATGGGCAACCGTTTACGGAGCTGGTAATTATTATATGCACACAAGCACCGGTAAGGAGTATAATGATAGCGAAAATTTAAACCCCGGTTTTATTTACAATCAACTTTCTAAAGGCAGGTGTGGCATTACTTCAATTCTTGATAATTTACTTTTATTCAAAATCGCAGGCTCCTGCTCCATGAAAGCCATGCCTTATAAATCCGGTGATTGTGCTACTCAGCCAGATAGTATGCAGCGTGTAAATGCAAAAAACTTTAAAATTAAAGGATGGAAAAAAATTAATCCTTATAATATCCTGGTTTTGAA
>JBBPZF010000486.1:0-2905 GCA_038199105.1 Chitinophagales bacterium
ATTTTTTTGGAACAAAATATTCGGTTGTTTAGAAAATTTAATAAAATCTTTTTCTGATAGCTGGCCTTTGTAAGGCAAATAATATTCATTTTCACCCGACGATTTTAAGCCCGCATTGCGCCACGCTAGTGCATACGATATTTTGTGATGACCCAATGCCTTCAGAAAAACCTGTGTCCACCAGGTGCTGTCCGGAATAGTTGGATAACCAAATTCGGTAAGCGCCGGAATTTTATTTCTCGCATTTCCAATCTCTGTAAGCATAGTAAGCATGGTATCCGCGGAATGAATGAATTTTTCGTTTGCTTCCGTGCCATCTTTGCGCTGGTAGATATCAAAGCCCACAACATCTATCCAGTTATTGCCCGGGTATTTTATCAAATAATCTTCTTTTGAAGAAAACTGGTCGGTATTGTAGGCATATAAAAGCTGGTGAATATTTTTTGTATCTCTTAAATAAGAAATCGTGAAGTGCCAGAGTTGTTTAAATTGTTCGGGGGTGCTATGATCTTTGCCCCACCAAAACCAATTGCCATTTAGCTCATGAAAAGGACGGAATATGATTGGTATCGGTTCGCCATTTTCGCCCTTCAGATCGGTTATAAAAGTGGCCACCTTATCCAGCCAGGATTTATACAGTTCATTCTTTTCGCCACCGGGCAATACAGATGCCACAGTACCCGGAGCGGGACTCCATGCGACTTCGCCTGTTAAAGGATTGTTCAAATGCCAGCTTAGTGTTACCACGCCACCGCGGGCGTAAACGGTCCGTATATACTCTTTTATTTTATCAAACGGCACGCTGTCAAGGTTCACATCATGGTCAAGCTCCAGCCTTCCTAACTCGAAGCCATACACGCCGGGATAATCTCCCGTGACTTCTTTTACATCGCTTTTACCCGCGACATATTTCCATCCCACTCCATAAGCAAGATCGTCCTGGTGGCCAAACATGATGCCTTTATTAACCAGCTTTTTTAAATTGTGGTATAAATTAATTGTTTGTTGAGTTGCTTTTTTATCTGAAGGCAAATCATCCATACCCGTAGCTTTATTTGCTTTTTGCGAAAAAGAATCTATCAAGTGCCAGGTGCTTTTATCGGAATTAAAAACCGTATTCAGCCCCTGCTCTTCCATTGGTGGATCGCCCATATATGCATCACCTTCTTTCCACATTATTTGTCCTCTAATTGGTTTTGCTATTCCACCATAAGCCCAGAAGTTTACCCCGGCAAGCAACCCATTTTCCTTTTTGCTTTGCAGCCATTGACTCAAAATTTTACTGTAATAAATATCACGATAGGTAGTGGGAGAATCAATATCATAAGAATGGTGATCCCTTGGCAAACCAAATTCTTCTATTACTAAAGGCTTATTTAATTCTGCAGCAATAGCTTCATGCTGGTGCAAATAATTAATGGTTTTACTAATAACCGAATCCATACCACCGGCAATGTCTTTTCCCGAAAACCAACTCCAGTTTTTTGGCCATATATGTATGGTGAGATAATCAATATTTTTATCGTCATTTATCTCTTTGTACAACTGCATGCTTTCTGTGCTCATGTAACCTTCGGTGCCCGTTGTTACCAAATGGTTTGGATCAAGATTTTTAATAAAGGCCGCAGTGCTGCTTATCCATTTTTTATAAGAAGCAATAGCAGAAGGCTTCATAGGCCGCGGCTCGTTCGCAAGTTCCCAGGCCATAATGGAGGGATCTTCTGTATATTTTTTATGCGTGATCGAATTAGTACGGCCAATAATGTAGGAAGCTTGCTTTAAATAATCTGCCTTACATTTTTCGCAATCATAAAATTTGCTGGTGTAATCGCCTAATTCACTCCACGGAATATCTTTTGCAAAAACCGAATCGGGAACAAGGTGATTCCATTTCAGGTATTGAAGAAAACCGCCACTCCAGTTCCAGTTGTTACTTAGGTAAATTACGGCGGTCATATTTCGTTTACCCATTTCCGATAGTAAGGCGTCCATCCCTTTTAAAAAGCCAGCATCAAAAACGCCTTCGCTGGTTTGCAATGACGGCCCTACCCTGCTCACGCCATTGATTAACCCCTTTCCCTCAGAGCCGGCAAGCACCCGCAGATTGGTTATGCCATTCGCTTTCAGAAAATCAAGTTCTTTTCGCAGCCTGTCAATGCCTTTGGTTTTGTCTTTTTCTAGGGAAAGCAACCCGCCGTACCAGTAATTGGTACCTATAAAATAATAGGGCTGTCCATTAAGAATAAATTGCTGATTTTTTACCTGTACTATTGAAGATTGTTGAGCAATCGAATTACCTGCTATAAACATGATAGATAAGAATGCCACTATTGATTTTTTCATCTCAAAAATTTAAGTCCTTTGTTTAAAATACGATTCCTCAATCCTATACCATACCTCTTTAAGTCAAATATTACCAGTCTTTAAATTACCCTGCAACCTGATCTTTTAAAGCTTGTAGATAATATTAAAGTATGCATTTGTAGAAAATGAGGTGGCACTTCCGTTTGTTGCCCAACTTGGGTTTACCATATTCATGTCGCCTCCATCGCCATTCCAGCACCATCCTAAAACACCCCACCCCTTAGATTTTGCAGAGTCAATGCAAGCCGACCAATCTGTGCTTCCTCCTCCGCCATTGCCAAATTCACCTATGATACCCCGGCGCCCCGAATTAGAAATATCATCAAGATCGGATGCCTGAAAATTGAGATTTCTTCCCTGGTTCCATCCGTTGGTATAGATGTGTGCCGACAAAACGATATTCGTATCCGAAATAGCAGGACTGCTGGTTTTGCAAGCTTGGTAAGCTGTATAAGTCTCCTGTACCCAGCCAGGAATATCGATGATAATGGCATCCTTAAAAACAGTGCGTACTATAGCTATAGCATTATTATAAACGGTA
>JBBPZF010000487.1:0-6241 GCA_038199105.1 Chitinophagales bacterium
AAATTACCAAACGATGGCAAAGTAATATCCTCATTCAATACAATAAAGTTGAAGAACAACACGCCAAGAATATCAGACATACTGCTTTCGTAGATCACAAATTCTTTGTCGTTGCCTGAAATATTTTTTACGCTTGATATAGCAACTGAACTGCTGATTATGCATAGCGGGATCACGTTGGCCAGCGAATTCTTTAATGAATATTGGCCATACTCCATAAAAACAAAGGCGATTAAAAATGCGAGGGCGAATAAAGAAATAAATGCCAGCAGAAACGATTTTTTCAATAACCCGATCTTAGATTTATTAAGCTCCAGCTCAAGCGAACCTTCAAGCACAATCAGCACGAGGCCTATCGTGCCAAACAGTGGAAGAAGTGGTGATAAATCAGGTATTTTAAATTCTGTTAGCCGGGACAGTTGCCTTGCACCCCACCCTAAAACCAACAGCAAAATTACAGATGGAATTTTGGTACGCGAAGATGTAAGATCGAAGAAGTAGGCCAACAGGAGCAAACTGCACAGTATGATGATAATGGTAATTGTCATTTCTTTACGAGGCCTTTGTGGTCAAAAAATGTTCTGAAAACTTTGCATTGTTCAAAAAGTAAATACGGTCGCCGCCACTATTATAGTGTATTACTGCGTAGTCAAATATATAGTAATGCGCTTACTTATCAAATGATTTACGAACAACCTTTATTGTATGAATTTAAAAATATCAATGTGCCAATGTTATTAATGATCGGTCAAGCAGACAGGACAATCGATGGAAAAAATATGCTGACTGAAGAACAGAAAAAAGATCACGGACAATATCCTGAACCCGACAAAAAAATAAACAGTAAAATAAAAGGCTCGTAGTTAGTAGAGCTCGAAGGTGTGGCCACATTCCGCATGTGCAGGAATTTGATAAATTTAAGGAGGCGCTGTTTGGGTTTTTATAGTTGCAATTGCAGTAAGAATAGCTTTTCAAAAATTTCAATAAACAAGAGTTAGCCTCATAAGCTTTACATTCGAAACAAAAAATAAATTTCAATTATTTTACTATTTACCTTCGCCACCGAATGATCGTTCAATCGGAAATAGCAGGTAAGAAAAAGGCCATCTTAACCAGTACGCTACAGCTTATAAAAGACTACGGGCTACATGGAACCACCGTCAGCATGATATCAAAGAATGCAGGTGTAGCTTCAGGAACCATTTATCACTATTTCCCCGGGAAGGACGATATTATTATGGAACTTAACTGCCGGATAAGAACGGAGATGGTGAATGCAATGTTCAATGAAGCCAACAGCAGCAAAGAATACAGGCAACAGTTTTTTGAGGGATGGATTAACCTTTGTAAATATTTTATTAGTAACCCTGGCTCACTCGCATTTATAGAGCAATTCAATAGTTCACCTTATGCAAAAATTAGCTCGGCAAAAAAATTAAAGGGTTCTGTAAACAGGTTCCATGAATTTTTCCAGGAAGGGATGGATAGTGGTTATTTAAAACAAATGGAATATAAATTGATAGCTTCTGCTGTATTTGGTTGTATTACGGCAACAGCAAAATATCATATAACAGGCCGTTTCGGCTTTAAGGATAATGATCTTTGCAAGGTTGCTAACATCTTGTGGGATGGTATTAAAATTAAATAAAAGCAAACCAATTGCTGATTTAGATGTAATACTTTTTGCATAACGATTGCTTGTAATGAGAAAGGAATCTAAAAAAGTAATATGCAAATTTGGAATTTAAAGAACAATTGCAGGCGGGGTAAAGGTTATAAAATAATTTTCATTGTTTTACTATTACCGACAATTCTTCATGCGCAGCAAAAGAGAGCTGACAGCCTGCAACAGGCTACCATTCAGGATTGTATCAATTATGCATTGAAAAATAATCCTGATTTAAAAAATGCAAAGGTCAATGAAGAAATCACGGAGGCAGCTATCAAAAGCAAACTCGCTGATTGGTTCCCACAACTAAATCTCAACTACAACCTTCAACATAATTTTCAGCTTCAAACGCTGAATTTTAATGGCATGCTTATTCACACCGGCACGGTAAATACGTCCGGTATACAGTTTGGCGCTACTCAAAATATTTTTAATCGGGATGTATTGCTTGCTTCACGAACGTCAAAAGATGTACGCCTGCAGTCACAGCAAAATACGAAGGAGCAAAACATCAACATCGTTGCTTTAGTGAGCAAAGCATTTTATGACGTGATTCTTACCAAACAACAAATAAACGTAACTGTACAGGACATCGAAAGAATAAATGTAAGCCTCAAAGATGCGTTCTACCAATACCAGGCCGGCATCACAGACAAGACGGATTATAAAAGAGCAACCATCTCTTTAAACAATGCAAAGGCGCAAAAGAAATTTGGCGAGGAATCCCTGCTTGCTAAAAAGGCTTACCTGAAAGAATTGATCGGTTATCCATTTTCAAAAGAACTTGATCTTGTTTATGATACAGCAAGAATGGAAGATCAGGTTCTTTTAGATACGTTGCAAAATGTAAATTATTCTTCCAGGATAGAAGTGCAGTTGCTGGAAACACAAAGAAAGTTGCAGCAATATAATTTGCAATATTATAAGTGGAGTTTTTTACCCGAAGTTTCTGCATTCGGCAATTACAATCTTAACTACCTGAATAATAAATTAACCAAAGTATACAGCCAGAGTTATCCAAATTCTTATGCAGGTATTTTATTATCCATCCCTATTTTCCAGGGTGGAAAAAGATTGCAACAAATAAAACAGGCGGAGTTGGAAATCACGCAGGTTGATAATTCTATCACCAGCCTTGAAAATAATATTAATACGCAATACGCACAAGCTCTGTCGGCTTATAAAAGCAACTTATACAATTTCTATAGCCTTAAGGAAAATCTTTCTCTGGCAAATGAGGTGTATGATGTAATAACGCTGCAATACAAGTCTGGCATTAAAACTTATCTCGAAGTGATAAACGCCGAAACAGACTTACGCACGGCACAAATAAATTATTATAATGCCTTATACCAGTTGCTGTCGAGCAAAGTAGATGTGGCGCAATCATTAGGAGAAATAAATTATTAAAATAAGAAACATGAATTGTAAACAGCTTTATATATTTCCGTTTTTTGCCATTGCATTTGTTTTAGCATCGTGCGGAAATAAGAAGAGCGATCAACCACAAGGGCCGCCACCGGCTACACCTGTAACGGTTACGCAGGTGAGTGCTACGGATGCGGTATATTATGATGAATATCCCGGCACTACTTCAGCGCTGGATGAAATAGACCTTACCTCGCAGGTAAGTGGTTATGTTACAGGGATAGATTTTAAAGACGGACAGAAAGTACACAAGGGACAGCTTTTATATTCGATAGATGCCCAGGTGTATAAGGCAAATTATCAGCAGGCAGTTGCGGACCTGCAGGTACAGGAAGCCAACTTATTAAAATCTCAAAGAGATGCTGAACGATATCACGAGTTGGATAAACACGATGCAATTGCGAAGCAACAGGTTGACTATGCTGATGCTGCTTTACAGGTTTCAAAGAAACAGGTCGCGGCTTCACAGGCAAATGTGGCGAGTGTAAAATCAAATGTAAAATTTGCGAGTATTACTGCCCCGCTTACCGGCACCATTGGTATATCCCAGGTAAAAAAAGGTACAGCAGTAGTTGCGGGGCAAACTGTTTTAAATACAGTCTCCACTGATAATCCTATCGCGGTTGATTTTACCATTGACCAAAAAGAAATTTACCGTTTTATAAAAATTGACAAGGAAGGTGCAAAGCCGCAAGATTCGTTATTCACCATTGCGTTTGGTGATGATATATATCCTTACCCCGGAAAGATAAGCCTGATAGACCGTGCCGTTGATCCGCAAACAGGTACCATAAAAGTGCGGCTTGTTTTTCCAAATGATAAAGGGATGCTTAAGGCGGGGATGAATACAACGATAAGAGTGAAGAACACAGCATCGCGAAAATCAACCATCATTCCTTATAAAGCAGTGACAGAACAACTCGGTGAATTTTTCGTGTACGTGGTAGGCGATAGTTCAAAAGTAAGCCAGCACAAAGTACAGTTGGGGCAGCAGATTGATACTAACGTGATAATAAAACAAGGATTAAAAGAAGGCGAAAAAATTGTTGTAGAAGGAGTTCAGAATCTTCATGAAGGATCGGTGGTAACTACGGCTGTGCCGAAGCCCGCAAGCCAGCAGAAAAAAAGATAATTTAAAAAATAGCGTTTAATCTAAGAATTATGCATTTAAGTATTCATTAGTATGAAATTAAAAATTCGTGTAATTCGTGATTAAAAATTCGTGTAATAAGAAAACAAAATGATCGCTGAAACCTTTATACGACGGCCTGTTACTGCAATTGTTATCTCTATCGTGATAGTGCTAGTAGGCATTATTGCCATGAGCACTTTGCCTATAGCACAATACCCTGATATCACTCCACCAACGGTAAACATTACCGGTTCGTTCACGGGGGCCGATGCAAAAACTGTAGAGCAAACAACAACCACACCGATGGAGACCCAGATCAATGGATCGCCGGGCATGTCCTACGTTACAAGCAACAGTACTTCCAGCGGGCAAAGTAGTATAAGCGTAATCTTTGATGTAGGTACAGATGTTAATATCGCTTCGCTTGATGTGCAAAACCGGGTAAGCATTGCACAGCCGTCATTGCCTGATGCGGTAAAGCGTTTAGGCATTACCGTTCGTAAGCGCAACCCCAGCATAATGGTGGCCTTAGCCTTTTACTCACCCAAAGGCACACACGATTCCAAGTTCATAGGTAACTATGTAAATATTTACATGAAAGATGCACTACAGCGTGTGCCGGGCGTTGGTGATATTGTATCAAGGGGTGACGACTTTGGCATGCGTATATGGCTAAACCCTGAAAAGCTTGCAGCACTCAGCATTACCACAAGTGATGTAACGGCAGCTATTAGCGAACAAAATTTACAAATAGCTGCGGGAACAATTGGTGGCAATCCGCAACCACAAATGCAGAGTTTTGAATATAGCGTGATCACTAATAGCCGTATCAATACAGTTGATCAGTTCAATAATATTATTGTGCGCTCCAATCCGCAAACAGGAAATATCATTTACATGAAAGACATTGCCCGCGTGGAATTGGGCAAGTTTGATTATGGAAATAATGCATTGGTAAATGGAAAGCCCGGAACATTTTTATTATTATACCAGGCACCCGGCGCCAACGCTTTAGAAACCTATCAAAGGATAACAACTACCCTTGCCGGGTTAAAAAAATCTTTCCCCAATGATATTGATTACCTCATTCCGCTGGAGACAGTTTCGGTAGTTAAAACTTCTATCAGGGAAGTGATATATACACTGTTGGAGGCATTGACGCTTGTAATATTAGTAGTGTTTTTATTTCTTCAAAACTGGCGGGCAACGCTAATCCCGGTATTAGCTATACCTGTTTCATTGATAGGCACTTTCATATTTTTTATTCCATTTGGATTTACCATCAACACGCTTACCATGTTTGCATTTGTACTGGCAATTGGTATAGTGGTAGACGATGCCATCGTAGTGGTGGAAGCGGTGCAGCATAATATTGATTTTGAAAACATGTCTCCAAAAGATGCCACACGAAAAGCAATGAAAGATATATCGGGGCCGGTAATTGCCATTGCCCTGATATTAGCTGCAGTCTTCGTTCCTGTAGGATTTATACCTGGTATTGTTGGAAGGTTGTACCAGCAGTTTGCTATCACCATTGCCGTATCAGTTGTAATATCTGCTTTTGTGGCGTTGTCATTGACGCCGGCCCTTTGTACCCTTATGCTCAGGCATTCCAAAGGTGAAGAAGAGAAAAAGAATTTCATGGAAAAATTCTTTGCGTCTTTTAATAATTTCTTCGGAAGGGTAACATCTTCTTACACGCGGGGCGTCGGTAAATGGATACGGGGAACACGCTATGTGCTGATATTATTAGTTATAATATTTATAGGCTTATTTTTTCTTTTTAAAAATAAACCCACGGGCTTTATACCTACTGAAGATGAAGGCAGGCTTTATGTAACGTATGAAATGCCCGAAGCTACTTCCACGACAAGAAGCGTCGAGATGTTGAAACGAATAATGGACAGCGTGCGATCTATTCCGGAAGTAAGGACGCTCGGTGGCCTTGCAGGTTTAAACATCATAAGCTTTTCTAATAAAAGCAATGTCGGAACCATGTTTGTTTTATTAAA
>JBBPZF010000488.1:0-3327 GCA_038199105.1 Chitinophagales bacterium
AATTGAAATTGGCTGATGAATTATTGAAGTACTGTAAGAAATTCAATATTTCTCTTGACTATTTATTTGCGATACTTGAAGACCAAAAAGTAACCCCAATGATACGAGGCAAGGCTATGGAATATAATGCCTATGTGTTGCTTGAGGCTGGTTTGCCAAAAGCGGTTTGGAGTGTTCAGAAATTAAATTTGAATGCTCAACCTGGCGCTTATGACGAAGATATAAGTATTACTCACAGAAGAACAGGCGTTATTTTAAAAGTTGAAAGTAAAAGTGCTGTACGTGGGTCAATGAGTACTGGTGCAAGGTCAAGAGTAATGAGTGAAGCGCATTTTAAAGTAAAAAGTCATAGGTCAAGAAGTAATATCAAATTGGCTGGAACATCAAATGACCGTTATTCAATTGATAGCTTTGATATTTTAATTACCAATACTTCAAATGCAATCTTTGAAGGAAATACCGTTGGAGAACATTTAGAAATTATTCATAATAAGGAATTGAAACAAATGCTGTTTGAATTTTATGAAGTGGATACTGATATAGATTTAATTGCAAAATGCGAAAGCGATTGGCGTTTTTGCATACCAAAAGACATTGCTGTAGATGGGTTTATTCCACGTACACCTTATGTAAAATTGAATGGCGATGAAAACTGGAAGCCATTATCTGAAATAGAGCAAAGACTTTTAGAAGTCGTAAACGAAAAACGAAAATCAAGCCAAACTACGAGGCGTAAGTAACTTCCGGTTCTCTTAAAGTTGCCAATTCACTTTCGTAGTTTAAGATAAATAATTCTTTCCCTTTATATCTCTCACCTTTTTTTCGTGTTCCATTTTTCTGGTCATCTGTTCTTTGAATGCAGTAATTCCATTCCTTGTCGTGCAGTTCAAGCATCCAACTGTAAAGTTTTTTAATTTCAGGAATGTTGTCGTATGTAACAAACAATCGTAATCGCTCAGAATTTCTTCTTAAACAGTCTGCAAGTCTGTAATGGTCTTGCTTGGAGAAATAATGTTGATAAAATTTGTCTTGGTCAGCATTAAAGTAAGGCGGGTCAAGAAAAAGTAAAGCGTCATCTGGAGCATTGTCAATAACATTTTCAAAGTCAAGGTTAGTTAAACGGACGCCTTGTAACTTTTGACTTGTTCTTAAGATATTTTGCGCCCAATTTTTTGGTTGCATTGAATATTTATCACCATAGCCCCAATACATATTTTGGGAATTCATTATCCCGCTGTACGAAGTTCTGTTAAGGTAATACCATCTTCCTGCTCTTTCTAATTCATTTTGAGGCTTATATTCATTTTTAAAAAAACCATGAAGTTCTTTGGATGCAGGCAATGGGTCACCTATTGGAACGCTGTTGGCTAATTTTTCGGGAATTCTACTTTCTCTAACTGATTGCCTTTTTAAAAAATCAACAAGTTGATTAGCGTTATCACGGATATTTAGGTAAACATTGATGAGTTCATTGTCAATGTCGTTTAACTGATTAAAAGGCACTTTGTCTTTAGCAAAGAATATACTACCCCCTCCTGCAAAAGGTTCAATGTACGCATGATGGGTTGGCACATGTGTTAGGATAAGCTTCCTCGCATAAAATTTACCACCTGCATAGCGGAATGGACTATTAATTGAAACGTTCATTTTACAAATATAGGATAGGGGTATTATAGTCCGCAAGCATTTGCTAAAAAACTTATCAACATTTGAGAAGTGTTTGTGTATAAAAAGTTGTTCTTCCACGATGACCAAATTATAGTGGTGTGTCCAAACAGCATTGCCTACAACGTTTACGCATTGGCGATGGCTGGGCATTCAATGAATTTTCAGCCGGAACAAAAGTACAGTAAACGAACAAATAGTTGAGATTATGATTCACAGCTCAATAGAGAATTTCAGCCCGGAACTACAGCCCAATAGCGAACAAAAAGTTGATGAAATGCACGTCAGCCCCAGCTATTGCCAATGCGAATGTTGGCGGTTCGGCTTTCTCTTAGTTACCTCTGGTTCACCTATTTTGTTTAAACCATGTTTGAATTAAGAGCTTTAATTCGTCATAATTATATTTTAGTCCGTTTGCAGAAATGCCAATTGCCGAACCATACCATTTATAATTTCTCCCCATTAACCATCTTTTGAATTTGGTTGATTGTCTGTCAATATAATGCTGCGGATTTTTTACAATCACGCTTATAAATTTTTGATTAGCAACAGTTGTTTCTTTTATTTCTTTGATGTCTGACCAAGGAATAAAACCTGCACTTAGTCCGCTTGAATTGTCAACAATGCCGCTTTTAGAAATTATAAGTCCAGGTCTTTTGTCAAAGAGTTTTTTGAAAAGATAAAAACCAACAAAACCAAAAAAAATTATGCCTGCAAGTCCAGCCGAAAATATTAGGGTCGGACTTCTGTGGAACGGACTGATAAATTTTGTTGGGTTTATAACAAAACAAATACCAACCACAATAAAAGCAAGTGAACCAATTGCCATTAAAGTCAATTTGGATTTACTAAGTTGAATTTCTATTTGTTCCATTTTGTGTAATAGTTCTGTCAATTGAGGTATGTCGTAAGCTGACCGCCAACGAACAGGGCTTTGTGCAGGCATGGGAATTGAAAAACGTCAAGCCCGTAACCGCTGCTGATTGAAAAACAAATGTACAAGATAAGTTGCAAAAGTTGAGCGATGTTTGTCAAGCCCGAGCTGAAGCCGATAGCGAGCAAATGCCGAATTTAACAACGTCCTGCCATGCTTGCACAAAACCCCATGTTAGGCGTTGTTTTTATTTATTTGTAGATAATATTTATTGTTTATCAATAATTTTATTATGTTTGTGTCAAATTATTTAAAATGAGAACAAAATTTCAACCTTGGCTAAAACGTTTCTTTATTTTCATTACACAGGGAAGTTTAATATTCTTAACTCTATTCTTACTTATTTCAGAGTTAAATGAAAATGAACCTTCAATACAAGGTGATATTTCAAAAGTAAGCGGAACGGCAGACACTCTTCAGACATTTTCTAACGCCGTTGTTTTAGGTCCGGGGAAAATACGTGTCGCAGGAGTGTCGTCCACTATGAGGTATTTAGCCCCACGTCCTACGATTGACCCTATGTATGCTTTGTTCTTTTTTTTAAGTGCATTAATAATTGTTTTCTTCTTTTGGGATTTTTCATATAAAGAACCCTTTACAAAAAAGGCTCTCTTGGGATTGCAAATTGGCTTTGGACTTTTGCTTGTATTTATGGTCGCAAACTTTTTTAGGTATGATTGGTTTGATGAACAAGTAAAATTGTTGACCAATGGACAGTTTAGCTACAA
>JBBPZF010000489.1:0-11872 GCA_038199105.1 Chitinophagales bacterium
ATTTGATTTTAGAAATTTTATTTTGAGCGGAAATATTGAAAGCTGTAAAAATGAAGAATGCGCAAAGTATCTTTCTCATGGGGGGGAATTTGGTAGTTATTTCTAAGATAACGCAATCAGGAAGTAATTATTTTAGTAAAAGAATAAAGGAAACAATCAGCAAGTTGATGCTTTGTTTATTGAGTATGCTCCCATTATCTATCACTAAAAGATGGTACGATTTTTATAATAGTCCATGGAATGTGTTCTTTTGTCATCACAATCAGTCCATCGCAGAAGATTTTAAAAAGAGCTTATAAAAGCAGCAGTCATTAGGTTGCTTTGTGAAGAATCAACACAATAAAAAAAATGTTTATATATATTTCTTTAACCTATTTTACATCTACAAAAAATCGTTAACTCATTAAATTTTTACCATGAATAAATTAGTAAGAGGATTAATCGCCGGCTGGGGCGCAAAAAAATTGGGTGGGGGATGCTTCGGAACGATTATCGTTTTTATTATTATCTATTATTTGTTGGGAAAAACCTGCAATGCCCCTGTTCAAACAGTGCCACAAAGACACTCAAGCATACAAGCCCCGGTACAAAAGAGCCATCAAATTTCTTATGTTGATAAAATACGAGCGGTGAAATAAAGAAGAAACGAAGGTGAATAAAGAAGTTAGTAATCAATAACCTGCTCTTCCATCATCTCTGGTATCTTTCTAAATTCATATTGCTGGTTGCGCAGTTGCGCTTCAAAGCCGGCTTCTCTTATAGCGTCTTGAATTCCCTGGCTGGTAAAGCGATGTGGCGCGCCTGCTGCGCTCACTACGTTTTCTTCGATCATGATGCTGCCAAAGTCATTAGCACCCGCATGTAAACAAAGTTGCGCAACCTGCTTACCCACTGTGAGCCAACTGGCCTGGATGTTTTTAACGTTGGGCAGCATTATACGGCTCATTGCTATCATGCGTATATATTCTTCCGGCGTGGTAAGATTATGCACACCGCGTATTTTTGCAAGCAAGGTATCCACATCCTGGAAAGTCCATGGGATAAATGCGATAAAGCCTTTTGCGTTTTCAGGTTTTCTGGATTGTACTTCTCTTATTTTAGCAAGATGCTCAAATCGTTCCTGTATGGTTTCTACGTGGCCAAACATCATAGTAGCGGATGTGGTAATGTTAAGCTTATGCGCCTCCACCATTATGTCAAGCCACTCCTGTGTGCCACACTTCCCTTTACTTATCAAGCGTCTAACCCTGTCAGTAAGTATCTCTGCACCCGGGCCTGGTAACGAATCTAACCCGGCTTCTTTTAAGGCAACGAGCACCTCACGATGTGTGGATTTCTCCAGCTTTGTAATGTGTGCTACTTCGGGTGGTCCGAGGGCATGTAACTTTAATGAAGGATATAAATTCTTTAATTCTTTAAAAAGATCAACGTAATAACCAAGCCCGAGGCCAGGGTGATGCCCTCCCTGCAACAGCAGTTGCTCGCCACCATACCTAAAAGTTTCATCTATTTTTCTTTTATATGTTTCTATGTCAGTAATATATGCTTCGGCGTGGCCTGGTATGCGGTAGAAATTACAAAACTTGCAATTGGCAATGCATACATTGGTTGTATTTACATTTCGGTCTATTATCCACGTTACCTTGTTATAAGGTACCTGCTTTTTTCTAAGTTCATCGGCAACAAGCATCAACTCCGGCAATGCAGCGTTATTAAATAAAAACATGCCTTCCTCAACGGATAGAAAATCCATTTGAAGCGCCCTTTTGAAAAGCTCTGAAATATTCATCATTAATTTTTCTTTTTATTTACAAAAAACTTATTTGCCGTTTGTAAAATCATTTGCAAAAGTACAGGCATATAAGTTAAATTTCAGTATTAGTAAATGAATAGATTTTTATTTTACATATTCTTCACGATTTGCTGCCTGTGTTGTAAAGCACAGGGAAAAGATATGGAGAAGCCTGCAAAATTTATTACTAAATTCCCTTTCCGGCAATTAAGCGGCGGGGTTGTTTTAGTGAGGGCAAACTTTGATGATATACCAGATACTCTTAATTTTATTTTGGATACAGGCAGCGGCGGTATCTCTCTCGATTCAGCCACCACGGCAGAGTTTAATATTTCTCATGTCCCTTCCGGCAAAACTATAAATGGAATTGCCGGCGTGCGGCAAGTTGACTACACACAAAATAAAACCCTTTCTTTTCCTGGATTGTTAGTTGACAGCCTTGATTTTTATATAAATGATTATGACATTTTAACCAGTGTGTATGGTGAAAAAATTGATGGGATAATCGGCTATAGTTTTTTCAGCAGGTATATAGTGACATTAAATTTTGACAGTATGATGGTGGAAGTTTTCGAGCCTGGCAAAATTATTTATCCGAAAGGCGGCACATTGTTGCATCCTCTCTTTACGGCTCTGCCCATACAACCGCTCAGCATTAGGGATAAAAGAAAAGTGGATGCAAATTTTTATATAGATACCGGGGCAGGCTTGTGTTTTCTTATGAGTAAACAATTTCAGGACGACAGCATGGTATTAAAAAAGCGCAGAAAGCCAATATCCATACAGGTGCAGGGGCTTGGCGGCAAAAAGGAAATGTTGCTGACTATTATAAAGCAAGTACAAATAGGCCCATATAAATTTAGAAAAGTACCCACTAATATTCTTGATGATGAATTCAATGCCACATCGTATCCCTTTCTCGGCGGCCTTATTGGTAATGATATCCTGCGTCGTTTTAATATTATTTTAAATTATCCCAAACGCGAAATTCACTTAATTCCAAACAAACATTACAATGACGATTTCGATTATTCTTATACTGGAATGAATATATATTATATAGATGGCCAAATAATGGCCGACGATGTTATTGAGGGTTCACCGGCATTTGAATCAGGTTTAAAAAAAGGAGATCTTATTCTTTCAGTAAATGGAAATTTTAGTAATAATGTGAGCGCTTACAGAAACCTGATGCAAACAGTTGGAGAAAAAATAACCCTTATCGTTACACGAGATGGCGCTCCCATGATAATATCGTTTAGAGTCGGGCGCATATTTTAAAAATACTTTGTAATACTTTTTTGGGAAAATGAATTGGTTTGGCTCAAATTTGCAGCCATGATAAATTTTGAGAGGTTTGTTTTGAGTAATGGACTAAGGGTAATTGTGCACGTAGATAAAAGTACCCCGATGGCTGTGCTGGATGTAATATACGATGTAGGTGCAAGAGATGAAAGCCCAAACCAGACAGGCTTTGCTCACCTTTTTGAGCACCTGATGTTTGGCGGCAGTATTCATGTACCTTCTTACGATGAAGAACTGCAAATGGCCGGCGGTGAAAATAACGCGTACACCACTAATGATATTACCAATTATTACATTCAGCTTCCGGCAGAAAACCTTGAGACTGCATTCTGGCTTGAAAGCGATCGTATGCTCTCTCTTGCATTTGACGAAAATTCGCTTGAAGTACAGAGAAAGGTAGTATGCGAAGAATTTAAAGAACACTACATTAATAAACCTTATGGAGATGTGTGGCATAAGATGCGGGAGCTGGCTTATAAAGTGCATCCTTATAAATGGATGACGATCGGCAAAGAGCTTAGCCATGTAGAAAACGCACAATTAGAGGATGTAAAAAAATTCTTTTTCAAACATTATACCCCTGCAAATGCTATACTAACGGTGGCGGGTAACGTTTCTGTAGAGCAGGTAAAAATGCTCGCAGAAAAATGGTTTGGAAATATTCCCCCAGGAGAAAAACATGCGAGAAACATTGAGCAGGAACCGGAACAAACAGAAGCCCGCCAAATGGAAGTTACGGCAAGTGTTCCGCTCGATTCATTTTATAAAGCCTGGCATGTGGCTTCACGATTGGACAAAAGGTATTACGCTACAGATCTCATCACAGAGATTCTGGGAGAAGGCGCCTCTTCAAGATTGTTTCACAGCCTTGTAAAGAAGCAACAACTTTTCAGCAGTATTCAATGCTCACACTTCGGAAGTGTAGATGCAGGCCTGCTTTACATTTCAGGGAAATTGATAAAAGGAACGGATATGAAATTAGCCGAACAGGCAATAGACAACGAACTTGAAAAAATGAAGACCGAACTTGTAAAGCAATCGGAATTAGAAAAAGTAAAAAATAAAGCAGAAAGCATGATTGCCTTTGAAGACATCAGCCTTATGAACCGCGCTAATAGCCTTGCCACTTACGAGTTGCTGGGAGATGCTAACCTGATGAACACAGAATTAGAAAAATACCAGGCCGTAACCGTAGATGATATTAGGGAAGAATGTAACAGGATATTTATGGAAAGTAACAGCAACACGCTCTACTACAGGTCGAATAATTAAATGTAATTTTAAAAAAAATAATTATGGCTCAGCAGAATCTAAAAGAGCAGGTTATTAGTTTAGCAAAAGATTTATCACTGGAAGATGCAAGTGATATATTTTATAAAATAATCTTGCAGAAAAAATTAGAACAGTCGGAAGAGGATATAAAAAATGGGAGAGCTTATTCTACCGAACAAGCAAAAGAAAAATTAAAAAGATGGCTGAGTTAATATGGTCTGAAAGGGCTATAGAGGACTTAAATTCTATTGCTGAGTACATTGCGTTAGATTCGGAATATGCTGCAAAAAAATTTATAGAGGAACTTATAAAAAAAGCAAATATACTTTCAATACATCCTGGCAAAGGACGTCCAATCCCTGAAAACATTCCCGGCAATTACAGGCAAATATTACATAAAAGTTATAGGGTTATTTATAGAATCGAAAAGCAAATCGTTATTATTTCCACCGTATATCACCAGAAAAAATTATTATTTAAAATTGATCATAAATGATATTAGACAGAACCATTGCCCCCCCGATAAAAGACGCTATCGAATTTAATCTTGTACTGAAGCCATACCAGCAGTTTAATCTTAATAACGGCGCGCCGGTTTATTATCTTAATGACGGCACAGAAGAAGTGGCATTAATAGAATTTGTTTTTGCTGCAGGCAACTCTTTTGAGAATAAAAACCTTGTGGCATCCGCAACGAATTATCTTTTAAAAAATGGGACGTCAAAACTAACTGCATTAGAAATTAATGAGCATTTTGAATATTACGGCGCTCATCTAAACCGCAGTTGCCAAAGTGAAACCTCAACCATTACACTGCACTGCCTTTCAAAACATTTGAAAGAGGTGTTGCCGGTGATAAGAAGTATAATAACAGATTCGGTTTTTCCTTTGCAGGAGTTGGAGATCTTTCAGCAAAACAGCATTCAGCGGCTTGCTGTTAGCTTGCAAAAGTGTGATGTAGTAGCGAACAGAACTATTGATAAGCTCTTGTATGGCGCCGAACATCCTTATGGAAGAATGAGCAGTGCACCTGATATACAGGCAATCACTCCACAGGATTTACAGGACTTTTTCATGCATTTTTATCTTAATGCAAAGTGCAGCATCTTCGCGGCAGGCAAACTGCCCGCCGACTTTGAAAGTCAGCTTAACCAGCATTTTGGTGATTTGAAATTGAATGAGAATCTACCGGATGTAATGCACAAGCCTGAAATGGCCACGGAAAAAAAGTTAAGGATAATAAATGATGCAAATGGCGTGCAGGGCGCCATACGTATTGCCCGCCCATTTCCTAACAGGCGTCACCCGGATTTTAAGAAAGCCATGGTATTAAATGTTTTATTCGGTGGCTTTTTTGGTTCAAGGCTTATGAGTAATATTCGTGAAGAAAAAGGATATACTTATGGCATCCACAGTTTTCTTGAGAATCATCTTCATCAGAGTGCATGGGTGATAAGTACTGAGGCAGGCAAAGATGTATGCGAAGCAACCGTGGAAGAAGTTTATAAAGAAATGAAAATTTTGAGAGAAGAGCCTGTGGATGAAGATGAACTTCTTTTGGTGAAAAATTATATGATGGGTATAAATCTTGGCGATCTTGACGGGCCTTTCCAGGTAATGGCAAGATGGAAAAGCCTTATCATAAACGGATTTGACGAAAATTACTTTTACGACTATATCAATGCAATCAAAACGCTTTCGGCAAAGGATGTTATTGATCTTTCCAATAAGTATTTTATCCCTGAAGAATTTTTTGAGTTGGTGGTAATTTAAAGTAGTTTTTACCAATAGCTCTTTATGAAGTTCATTATTCACCTGCTAATTACTGCTGCCGTTGCTTATGGGCTTTCCATGATCTTAACGCCACATGTACGCATCAATTCATTCTTTACTGCACTGATCTTTGCTTTGGTCCTCGCCATTTTAAATGCTATAGTAAAGCCGATATTGATAATACTTACCCAGCCTATCACTATTCTTACTCTTGGAGTTTTTCTCTTAGTTATAAATGTATTAATGATTTTGCTGGCAGGTAAATTTGTTTCAGGCATTCACATCGAAGGTTTTTTGTGGGCATTTATTTTTGGTTTACTGTTATCAATTATATCTTCTGCTCTTGTAGATTTTGAAAAGAAGTTGAAATAAACGTTAATCGTTTCTTCTTTTTTATTTACAATTGAATAGTAGAAATTTGCAACATGCAATTCCACAGAAACGCTCTCCCTGAAGAAACATTCATTGAGTTATACAAGAAACTTCTTCTCCCAAGGATGATTGAAGAAAAAATGTTGTTGCTGCTGCGCCAGGGAAAGATTTCAAAATGGTTTAGCGGTATAGGGCAAGAGGCCATATCTGTTGGCGCTGCAATGGCTTTGCAGCCTGATGAATGGATAATGCCACTCCACAGAAATCTTGGTGTTTTTACTTCGCGCAAAGTACCGTTGCAAAAGCTTTTTAAACAATGGCAGGGAGATGAAGATGGCTTCAGCAAAGGACGTGAGCGCAGTTTTCATTTCGGAACGAAGGAACATTTTATTTGCGGCATGATATCTCACCTCGGCCCGCAGCTTGCCATTGCAGATGGAGTTGCCCTTGCCTATAAAATAAAAAAAGAACAAAAAGTTTCACTCACATTTTCTGGTGAAGGTGGCACCAGCGAAGGTGATTTTCATGAGGCATTAAATGTGGCTTCCGTATGGGACCTGCCGGTAATTTTTATTATAGAAAATAACGGCTATGGCCTCAGTACGCCGGTGAGTGAGCAATATCGTTGTAAAAATCTTATTGATAAAGCTGTTGGCTACGGAATGGAGTCCGTGCAGATTGATGGTAACAATATATTGGAGGTATATGAAACAATAAAGGGAGTAAGAGATTTTTGTATTACTAATCAGAAGCCATATCTCGTAGAGTGTATGACCTTTCGCATGCGTGGACACGAAGAGGCGAGTGGCGTGAAGTATGTACCGAGGGAACTGTTTGAACAATGGATTGAAAAAGACCCAATAAAAAATTTTGAGCGATTTCTAATTGAAGAAAAAATTTTGACGAACCTGGATATTGCCGGCATCCGGGATGATATAAAAGATGAAATAAAATCACTACCGCCCGGAGAAGATAAAAGAACTATTATAGTTAACTCGCAAAAGGAAATCGCAGATGTTTACGCTCCTTTTTCTCACCAGGCGGCACCGGCTGTGAAGCAAGGCAGGTTTTCCAATCCTTCACCTGCAGAAGCTTCAACCGTTAAAGAACTTCGGTTTATTGATGCAATTTCCCAGGGGCTTCGGCAAGCTATGCAGCAACATCCAAATCTTATTTTAATGGGCCAGGACATTGCCGAATATGGCGGCGCATTTAAAATAACCGAAGGTTTTGTAAATGATTTTGGGAAAGAAAGAGTAAGAAATACACCGCTGTGCGAAAGTGCAATCGTGGGTACAGCCTTAGGTTTAAGCCTTGAGAATTTCAAAAGTGTAATGGAGATGCAGTTTGCAGATTTTGTAACCGTTGGGTTTAATCAGGTAATAAATAATCTTGCCAAGCTACACTACCGGTGGGGGCAAAACGCAGACGTGGTAATACGTATGCCAACAGGCGCAGGTGTAGGCGCAGGACCCTTTCACAGCCAAAGCAATGAAGCCTGGTTTGCACATACACCTGGCTTAAAAGTAGTTTACCCATCTTCTCCTTACGATGCAAAAGGCTTGCTGATAGCAGCAATAAACGACCCAAACCCGGTACTATTTTTTGAACATAAAGCTTTATACAGAAGTATTTCCGGCGCGGTACCTGGTGAATACTATGAAACTGAAATCGGCAAGGCAAGGCAAGTGCGCACAGGGCATGACGTTAGTATTATAACCTATGGCATGGGCGTGATATGGGCGCAGGAATATGCTGATGAAAATCCTGAAATTTCTTTTGATATACTTGACCTCAGGACTTTATTGCCGCTGGATTATAAAGCGATCAGGACTTCCGTAAACAATACAGGGAAGGTATTAGTACTTCATGAAGACACGCTCACTGGCGGCATTGGTGGAGAAGTAGCCGCGTGGATCGCGCAAAACTGCTTTGAATTTTTGGATGCACCCGTGATGCGATGCGCTTCACTAGACACTCCTGTACCTTTTAATATTGAACTGGAGAAAAACTTTTTAGCAAAATCAAGGCTTGATGAAATGATTCAGAAATTAATTAATTATTAATGCGGATCAATTTCAGAAATAAAAATTGACTTATTTTTTAATAAATCTGAATTGGATATTATTTATCCCATCAGCAATTTTTGCAGTATAAATTCCGGAAGGCAACTTGTTTACAGGAACCGGTAAGGTTCCGCTGCCATTGAGTGTTTTTTGCAGTGAGAGCCGACCAGACACATCATAAATTTTCAAGGATGAATTACTGAAAGTAACGCCGGTATGAATGTAGAGTGCATCCGACACAGGATTAGGATATATCGTAAAATAATTTTGGCCATCAAGCTCTATAAATTTTACGGTGCTAAAATGATATGTGTTATCTAAACTAACCTCACGCAGGCGATAATAATTTTTAGCTAAAGCCACTCTTGTATCGGTAAAGCTATACGAAGCGCCTTTACCATCAACGCCAAGGCTGTTGACAAAACCTATTGAATCAAAAGTATTTCCATCAATGCTTCTTTCGATAATAAAGCCGCGGCTATTATTTTCTGAATAAGTTTTCCAATTGAGTATTACCGAATGGTCATCTTTTTTTGATGCATTAAATGTGAGGCCGGACACAGCAAGCGTTCCATTTGCCTTACTATATTGCAGCATCCACTCAAAAACATTTAAACCATTCGGTTTAAAATTTAAGTCATAGGTGGCAGTCCATGCATCATGCACATTACTCTGAAAAATAGTTTTTATGGCAAATGGGTTAGGGGGTGCCGGAACGGTGTCTATTGTATTTACATAGTCAACCGTATAAAAAGAGGGAACAGTTGGATCGCCATTATTATGCGTAGCCCAAACGGCAATATTTGCTGCTGCAATATTTTCACAGCGAAAATAAGCAGGCCATGAAGCGCCGGCTATAGGTACCATAGCAGCAATTCTTTTTCCGTAGTTAATATCGTCTCCGGCATACTGCCACACAACACCGCCTCCCATGCTCAGCCCGGTTAAATAAATCCTGGAAGTATCTATATTATAATTCTTAATAGCATAATTTATAATGTCGTCAATATTTATATCGTCTGGCGGAACCGTAAATTGAGGCGATAAAATTATAAACTTAAAGGTTTGTCCTTTAACTTTGAAAGACGCTGGAAAAATCCCCTGGCTAATAAGCTTCGGAGGTCCGTTTCGCAAAACACGGCTAAGTTGGGAAGGGCTACCGTCCCCGGTTTCACCACTGCCATGCACGAAAATCATCAATGGATACTTTTGACTACCTGTCGTCGAATATCCTTGTGGAAGATATTCATAGTAAGCATTTGAAAGAGGCGTCATTGATTTATATTTAGCTGTTTGCACCTGTGCAAAACCATCTTGAAATATCAAGAATGAGGATAGTATAAGTACACAACGAAACGCGGAAAAGAAGTTTAGATTTTTCATAAACAATTTTCCCAATTGTTCAAAAATCAGTCCACTTTTAAAAAAATAAAATAAGGAGAAGGAAATTTTTTTAACTAAAAAATAGTTTACAATGCAATTGTGGACATTAAACGTACTGAAGACACTAATAGTTTAGCTAACAAAAGATTTGTAAGAAAAATTAATTCACATTCAAATAAGTAACGACCAGTGTTTTTCCTGTTAAAACAGTAAAACTCGTACCAGGTGTAACTGTATAAGGAATGTTTAGCAAGCACTGTCCGCCAGAAATATTATTAATAATGATGTCGCTGCCTACATTAGTGGGTTGAGGAGGTACCACATTGTTAGCCCAATTACCGGGAACATTCCAGTTACCATCACCTGTAAAAGTATAAGTAACAGGCAGGTTTTGTGGAGCATCTGGCGTTTGGGAAGCTGGTTGTGTACTATTTGTTTGCTTCGATAATTTTTCTTTTGCGTTAATAGATGCTGGTGTAGCTTTTTGTTGGCTAAAAGCAGACCCGGAGGTGATACAAAAAAGTACAAAAAGTGTTAGTAAATTTTTCATTGCGTTTCTTAAAAACCTAAAGTTAGTAAGATTTTGTTTTAAGGCAAGCAGGCAAAAAAAATTCTTTTCCACCACTTTTTTTAATTTACCGTGAGATTTCCGTTTACCTGCAATGTTTTGCCAGGTAACACGGTAAATGTAGTGCCAGCGTTTACTATATAAGGCACATTCATGATGCATTGGCCTCTATTCACATTATTTATTATAATCTGGCTGCCTGTATAGGTGGTTGGTGGAGGAACCAGGTTTCCTAACCAGTTAGAAGCAATATCCCAGTTTCCATCACCTGTAAAAGTATAGGTGAGTGATTGTGCCGAAAGCCATATACCTGAGATGGCCGATGAATCTTTACTAACTCCAGCGTAGGGCAGTTGGTATAAATCCTCCATTGTTCTTAAGACATTATAGTGCGTTACAGGCTGTGAATAGCTTCCACCTTTTATATCTTCCCCGGTAAAAAAAGTAAGAATGTGGTTGCCAGACCCGTTATCATCTTCATCAAATGTTAGGATAAACAAGCTGTTATTGTTAATACACCATTGAATATATCCATCAAGATTGTCTTGCAACCAGGTATCGCCCGTCGCAATACTGCCATCATGCATATCATGATCAAGATTGGGAATGACAAAACTAAGCGCAGGTAGCGCGCTATAATCCGGGGGGAAATCAGAAAACGGCCTGTTTGATGTTGCTGGTATGGAGTTAGTGCCCGTGCCCTGCCAGTTTACCCAGGGATTATGCTTTCTTGCATAAGCACCGGAGGCTCCTACATTTGAGCCTACTGAGGGAAGGCCTTCTGAATAGCCAATAAAAGTCAGGCCTTGTTTTATCAATGAGCCGCCAATATTTAAAGTAGTAAATGGCTGATTAGGCGGTATGTTATTATTCGTGACGCCTTGCTTGCTGCCGGAATACAGCATTAGATAATTCGGCTGGCTTGGATGAGTGAGCCCATAAGATTTCGTAACAAGTGCTGTATGCGAATTGCTTAAAATAGTATTTATATATGGTGCCTGCGCATTGCCGACAATATTGTTGTAAGCCCTGTTTTCCATAATACAAATTACGGTATGTGAAGGCGTAACCTGGGCGGAAGAAAAAATTGAGTAAAAAATTACACCCGAAAAGATAAAAATTGCTTTCATAAAAATATTTATCTATAAGGTAGAAAAATTGTGAGCCATTATTTGCAATATAAAAAAGTCCTGCGAAAGGCATCGAGTAGGAAGGTAGCCATTAGTTGGCTACCTGTCCTCTCACACCACCGTGCGTACCGTTCGGTACACGGCGGTTTGTTAGAAGAGTTTCCTCTGATGTTCCGTTTTCCAATAGTAATAGTTAGTAAAGCCCACATAC
>JBBPZF010000490.1:0-3887 GCA_038199105.1 Chitinophagales bacterium
TATAGGCAGCTACCTGCTGATGCTAAAGGGAATGTTTACAAAGCCCGAAAATTTTAAAATGTATTGGAAAGAACTCATGAACCAATCTGTAGAGATTGGTATGGGGTCTTTATGGATCGTTTCCATTATTTCCATCTTCATGGGTGCGGTAAGTGCAGTGCAAACTGCTTACCAGCTCACAAGCCCGCTGGTGCCAAAAGAAACCATTGCCCAAATTGTGCGGGATACGGTGATACTGGAATTTGCCCCAACTCTTGTCTGCATAGTGCTTGCAGGGGTTGTAGGCAGTAAGATCGCAGGAGAGCTTGGTAATATGCGGGTAAGTGAGCAAATAGATGCGCTGGAAATTATGGGAATAAATACAAAAGCTTACCTCGTGGCGCCAAAGATTCTTGCTGCGCTTATCACTATTCCGTTGTTGGTAGTTCTTGCCGCTGCATTGGGTATTTATGGAGGAAGATTAGCAGGAAGCCTTGCAGGAATTCTTTCAACAGATACTTATGATACAGGGCTTCTTGAAAATTTTAAACCTAAAAATGTGTGGTTTGCCATTGCCAAGGCTTATACATTTGCCTTTATTATAAGCAGCGTTTCCGCCTTTTACGGATATAATGTAAAAGGCGGTTCTCTTGAAATTGGCCGTGCCAGCACTACGGCTGTTATTACCAGTTGCATCCTGATTTTGATCGCTGATTTTATTCTCTCATCAATATTATTGGGTTAACATGAAATATTTTTCGGCCAAATGGTAATATACAATAAGCTATAACTATTACTAATGATAGAACTTAAAGATGTAAAAAAAGCTTTTGGAGATAAGGAAATTCTCAAAGGAATAGATGCCGTAATGGAAACAGGTAAAACCAATCTTATAATCGGCACGAGCGGTAGTGGTAAAACTGTTTTACAAAAATGTATGGTTGGCTTGTTTGAAGTAGATAGTGGAAGTATTTTATTTGATGGGAACGACCTCTCAACAATGCACCAGGAAGAACGAAAAGAACTGCGCCAGCAAATAGGAAAGCTTTTCCAGGGTTCCGCGCTTTTCGATAGTATGACGGTAGAGCAAAACATAAAGTTTCCGCTGGATATGTTTACCAAATGGAATCATTCAAAAAAAATATCAAGGGTAAATGATGTACTGGAACGGGTAAATTTAAAAGACACCAATAAAAAATATCCCGGTGAAATAAGTGGTGGTATGATGAAACGTGTTGGTATTGCACGGTCAATAGTTTTAAAACCTAAATATTTATTTTGTGATGAACCTAACTCAGGCCTCGATCCGCAAACATCCCTCGTTATTGATTTATTGATACGCGACATTACCAAAGAGAATAACATTACCACAATAATTAACACACACGACATGAACAGTGTAATGGAAATAGGTGAAAATATTATCTACCTGTACCTCGGCGAGAAAGAATGGGAAGGCACCAATAAAGAGATTATTTTCAATGACAATAAAAAACTGAATCAATTCATTTTTGCTTCTGAGTTTTTACGCGATGCAAAAGATATGCGGATGCTGGAGGAAAAAGGCATTGTAGATAATGATCGTAATATGGAAGAAATATTGCGGGATAGCGGGGCTAACCTGGTGATGGGGGAGGGAGAGATCGAGAATCCTGTTGAATAAGAAAAGAATTGAATACAATGAAGAATCCGGCGATTTAAAAAATTTATTTCCCTACCGAAGTTGCTTTCACAATGCTGTAATATAACCTCTGCAGCAAACGCATATTTTTAGTGATGACAATGACTTGGGCCTTGAGGCCGTTCTTATATTGGATATTGTTTTTCAAATTAGTTGTAAGCCCATTATCTAAACGTACGGTTGCATAGAAACCACTGTCAGACGATATGTTAGAAATATAATCCAGTTTGCCTTTTACAAAACCCGTTTCCTGATAAGGATAAGCATCAAAACGAAGCTGCACCTGCATTCCGGTATCTACTTTTCCTAAATTGTTTTGGGGCAAATAGATCTCAGCAAAAAATTTACTGTCAGGCGGATTGATGTAACCTAAAAGTTTGCCCTGTTCTATAAATTTATTTTGTTGTAATGGCAGGGTAAAAAAAACAGTTCCATCCAAAGGTGTTTGGATGATGTATTTGCGCTTCCAATCATCCACGCTGCTTTTTAATGTTTGCAGGGATTGTTCAAAAATTATTTTTTGCTGGTTCACGTCATGCTCCAGTTGTTCTATTTCTTTTAGTTTATCTCTTTGCTGATTTTGATTGGATAAAATGTTTCCGTTGAGCTGCGGAATGGCCATTTGCTTATTTACAAGCTTGCTTTGCTGCGTTCTATATTCTTCAGCGGAGATTATTTTTTCTTTAAAAAGAGTTTCGTTCATTTCAAAAGATTTCTGAGAAAGATTTTCATCCTGTTGTAATAATTTCTTCTGGCTTTCAATAGCTGAATTCATTTGCCTGATGGAATTCATATCATTTAAAAGCATTGCTTTTTTGCGAACATAAAAGCCGTTTACAATATAATCGTTATACTGCTGCAAAGCGGTAGTAAAGATTTGATACAGTGTTTGTACTTCCCCTAAATTTTGATAATGATAATTGAATAAACCCGAGAGGTCTTCATATCTTCCCTGCGCCAGCAATATGAGGCTGCTATCTAATTTACCTGAAAGGTTAAGTACTTCTTCGGTATTGGCAGTACTTTCTATCCAGGCAACCATGTCACCTTTTTTTACTTCGTCCCCGTTTTTCACAAAAAGTTTTACAAGCCTGCCGCTTTGTAAGGCAATCATTTCTTTCGGGGCATTATTGGCGGTAAGCATTCCCCGTGCTTCTACAATATCAGGATAGCGAATGAACCATGTGCCCGCAATTAGTAAAAATAAAATAGCCATGAATAACAGCAGCGCCCATTTTTCAATAAAGCCGGGTTGGAGGTTTATTATTTCTTGTGCTGCATCAGAACGATTGCGAAAACTTTTATTTGCAGTTTCGTTAGAAAGTTCTTCCGTTGTTTCATTTTGATTTTCTATATTTTGATCTTGTAACATATTTTAGTTTTTTTATCTGGTCACCACAGGGACTTTCCACAGAGCGTGAGCCCGGCGTGTCCGTCTTTGCGAACCGCCAGCATAAGGCAACAATTCTAATGGGTTTTGCGGCGGTGAAGCAATCTCCTTGTGTTAGCTTCTCCAGGGAGATTGGTTCAAAGTTTTCATGAATTTTTTTTCAACTACAAACATTACACCCGGAAAACTTTTTACAATGACGAGCGCAATGTGTACTAAACTCATCACCGACAACCCATCACCGGTCACTAACCTACGTTCCCAACTCCAATTGATTCTTCACCAGTTCATAATATCTGCCTTTCATAAAAGTCAGCTCCTCATGTGTTCCTTCTTCAACAATTTCTCCTTTATGCAATACAACAATTTTATCTGCATTTCTAACCGTGCTTAAACGATGGGCTACAACGATCACCGTTTTGCCCGTAAAAAAAGTATCTAAGTTTTCTACAATTTCTTTTTCGTTATTGGCATCCAGCGAATTAGTTGCTTCATCAAAAAAAAGATAATCAGGATTTTTATAAACAGCCCTGGCAATTAGCAAGCGTTGCTTTTGTCCCTGGCTAAGCCCAACGCCTTCGGAACCCAGGGCGGTATAAAAGCCATTGGGCAATGATTCTATAAATGATAAAATATTAGCTGTTTCGCAACTGCTCAACAACCGGCTATATTGAATATTATTTTCACCTACAGCAATGTTCCGGGCAATAGTGTCGTTGAAAATAAAGCCTTCCTGCATTACTGCGCCGCATATTTGCCGCCAGTATGAAGGGCTGATGTTTTCGAACCGAAGGCCATCTTTCTTGCGCAAACCTGGAAGGTTTTCAAAACCTTCCA
>JBBPZF010000491.1:0-3763 GCA_038199105.1 Chitinophagales bacterium
TCAATGTAAAGGCTCATCAAACCTACATCCGCCAATTTTTGTAAGTGCGTGGTACTGTCATAAGGCGCAGCATCGTACATCGTAGAATTATCCATTCCGGATTCCCACTTTGGCGCTTCTCTATTTAAAAGATCGGAACCCCAGACAAGGTATCCATCAACGTCTCTTTTTTTTGGCCACCAACGGTTCCATGTAAGAAGTTTATCAAATGTGTATTGCAACAACCACTTTTCTTTGTACTTCCGGTAAATCTCACGGATGATAGTTGAACCTACCGGCGGTTGTGAACGGTCGTTTGTTTTTCCAAGTCCGGCGGCATAGTTCGGAATAAATCCCTGCTCTGTAATTTCATCTGTTATGGCAATTGCATTTGCGTAAGCAAGCTTTTTATTTTCCAATGAAAACATGTACGAAGCAAAATAAGTATCCCAGTCAAAGATCACCCAGCCTTTTGCATCTACGCTCCAGATGCGGCTTACAGGCGCTATCACCCGGTCGTGTGTTGGTTCATAAATGACATCCCAGGATAATACATTCTGCATCGCTTTGTGCAGTTCAGCCAACCCTGGATATTTATTATAACTTGCTAATAATTTTTCCCTTGCATCTTGTATTATTTTTTCTATTTCCTTCAATGATTTTTTGACTCCTGTGCTTATTCCTATTGTTTTTTGAAGAGATGCCACAACAAGAATTGAGTCATGGTATTGAATGTCTTCAATTGAATTTATAACCGCTACATTTAAATTGCCTGAAGAGAGGCGGGCAACAAATTTGTTTTCATCTCTATTGATCTTTCCTTTTCGGCTCCACAACATTTCCGGGCGAATCAATAATAAATTGCCTGTACTTTTATTTATTGGCGTTACTAAAATAACCAAATCTTTCCCTGACGCAGCGCTTTCTATTTTTAATTTGATACTTTGCCATTCGATGGTCAGCTCTGTATAAGAACCATCATAACTATGAAGCCCGGGCCTGATGGTTTCTACGCCTTCGCCCCTTCGTCCTATTAATGCTTCTCTTAAAAACGTTCCGGATGTTCCATCCTTCAGTTCGAGATTAATTGAAAATCCTTCCGGTAAAAGAACATGCGATAAAACACTTCTTGTATTCCATGTGTTCCATTCGGATGCTAATTCTTTTTTGAGATTTGCATATTTTATTGAAGGGTCATTTTTCTGTGCAAAGCAATTTGAAACACTCGTATAAAAAAGCGCCAAAAAGATAAGATGTAAAACTGTTTTTCTCATTTATTGTTTTTTTACTGGAAGGTTGCTGAAAACTTCTCCTGATATATTAGTCTGTAAATCAGCAAAGCTATTTTTTACTTTCATCCATCACAGCATAAATATTTGCAGCAATCGCTTCAGGCATTATAAACATACCTGCATAATTCCCGGTTGTACTGTTGTGCGTATCAGTAAAGCAATAATCGTAGTCGCCTCTTTGATAGGCTTCAATTGTTGAAGGAATATTATGTGGCTTCCACGAATTATCTTTGTGAATACTCATCCACCAAATCGCCGCGTTAGTGATACCTTTATGAAACCTGAGCCAATCAATTTCAGGATCAATCTGTGCCCAGTTAATTTTTCGGGTTGCTGATTGGGCGAACACAGAAAGGACCTCCCATTGCACATGATCTCTTACCCAGTTGGCGAAATACCAATCGCTGGAAGAAAAACATGGCTTTGTATCATACAAATTTTTTACATCGGAAGGCTCCCATAAGGAAGTGAAAGGAATAATAGACCTTAACCAGTAGATTGCTTTTTGTTTATAAGCCTCATCATTGAAAATTTTATATGCTTCAAAATATGCGATTGCGGCATGGCCGGCAGCCAGCAGGTTGGGTGCATGCAAAGGAGTTTCCCAAAAATCGCCACCTTCCGGCCGCATCATCAGCATGCAAAAATCAAGCGCCTTTTTTGCAGCTACTTTATATTTATCATCACCTGTGGATTTTGCAATGTCTAATAATTCCAATGCGGGTGTCATGCAAATATCTAATGCCGTCTCTCCCTGCAATCCCATTGGATCAATAAAAGAGGTGGCTACTTTAAAATCATCTTTCCTGTAATGCCTTCCCGCAGGATCAAAATAAAATGATCCGTCTTTTCGCTGAACAGCTATTAAGTTATCTCCGTGTTTGCCTGATAATAATTCTTCTGCATGTAATTTATCATTTGAGTTAAGCTGCGATCTGCACCAATTTATTTTTTTCTGCAGCGCATTTGCCAGCGGTGTATTTTTATTTTCGCTTATATATCTATCCAAAAAATTTGGAACGATTGGGCGAATCTTATCTGTTTCACGTTGCTTTATGCCAAAGCCTTCTCCTTCGTGCCACAAATTTGTATTGTAAGCGTTTGCAATTTTATCAAGCGTTTCCTTCAAAGTAGCATCAAAATTTATTTCCTGGCCAATGTGAAGTTCAAGAGGAGCGGAGGCGACCAATTCATTTTCGCGGCCTTCAACAGACGCATCGGGAATCATCAGGCCCATTAAATTATTGTTCATCCTATCTACAAAATTGGGCGCAGCAAATACCGGTTGAGCATGTTGTGCCCTATAATTAAACCACCTGGTAGCAATCGCGGTGGGATCGTATGATAAACCGATACCTGTACCTTCATAACCTATCGCCATCATTGGTATCGTTACTTTGTAAGGATGTGGTACCACTCTTAAAGCCCACGGGTCTTTAAAAAAATCTGATCCGCTTGTCCATTCTTCTTTTATCGCCCAATCTATTCCCGGAAAAATAGCGTCATCTTTTTTTGTTCCAAAAGAACTTTGTCCCACCTTCAGCCAGGGCCCACGTATGTAACGTGCATAATAATTGCCGGTAGCTTTTAGTTTGTAATTCAAATGAACAACAGGTTTGCCTTTCATCAAAGTAATCGTCACTTCTCCAACAAGGCAAGGCGCATCAAAGGGATAATGCATCCATTCGTCAAATGAAGTTCCCTTCAGCTTATTGCTTACTACTATTGCTTTTACATTGAAGGTCAATTGTTCTCCTTCCGGAACAATTTTTCTTTTAAAACTATCAGCTTCCAATCTCATCGGAATGTCCTGGTCCCGTAACAAAATCTCTCCCAGGTGATCCAACACCGCTATAAACTTTCCTGATGAATCATAGATTTCTCCCCAGCCCCAGCGGCCAATTCTCCTGAACATTCTAAAAGAAATAGAATTGTTTTTTAGTTCAATAGATTCTTTTGCATAACTCGCATTTTTATAACGCGGCGAAATGTTTTGCTTTCAGCGTTATCATTTTGAATCACCTGAGCTGGTGTGTGTTTAATGAATAAACACATAATAACAAGCGTAATAAGAATTTTTAAAATGATTTTCGACATGAGAATTTCACTTCCTGGTTTTTAATACAAAAAGGAGTGTTGCGGCACTCCTTTTTGTAAATGCTCATTCTAATAAGTTAAGGTTTAAATTCATTAGCCGGAATAGGGTAATAATCCCATGCCCCCTTCACATATTTCCCCGCAGGGTTAAATGTGGACGTCCCGACCATTGGTGATTTCGCAGCCATTTGGTGAAGCCTGTCCGCTGCAATGCCCCAGCGGCGCAGGTTTTCGTAACGCCAGTCTTCACCAGCAAGCTCCATCCTTGATTCGCGTTGAATAGCGGCACGTATTTTTAACAAGCAATTTTTATTGATAAAAAAAATGAAGTAGAAATTTGAAGGGTTTAATAATTTCTAATTTCAAGGACAAATTATAAAGTATAAATAAATCAA
>JBBPZF010000492.1:0-2940 GCA_038199105.1 Chitinophagales bacterium
GAATAAGTTTCATCAGAGAATAAAGTAATAGAATAATGAGCCCGATAATTCAACTTGAAAATATTAAGAAAAGCTACATAATGGGCAAGCAGGAGTTGCAGGTGCTGAAAGGGATTTCTCTGGAAATTTTTAAGAACGAATATGTTGCCTTAATGGGGCCAAGTGGAAGCGGAAAATCAACGCTGATGAACTTGCTGGGTTGCCTCGATTCACCTTCCGGCGGGCGCTACATTCTTAATGGAAAAGATGTAAGCCAGATGCCTGATGATGACCTTGCTGAAGTGCGTAATAAAGAGATTGGTTTTGTTTTTCAACAATTTAATTTGTTACCCAGGCTTACCGCTGCAGAAAACGTTGCCTTGCCACTTATTTATAATGGCTCCAAAAAAAAGGTACGGTCAGAACTTTCACTCGAGATGCTTGACAGAGTTGGCCTGAGCGAAAGAAGCCATCACAAGCCCAATGAATTATCAGGCGGACAGAACCAGCGGGTAGCCATTGCCCGGGCCTTGGTTAATAACCCTTCTATCATTTTAGCTGACGAACCTACTGGTAACCTCGATTCAAAAACGTCAGTTGAGATCATGAAAATCTTTGATAAAATACAAGCTGAGGGGAATACCGTAATACTCGTTACACATGAAGAAGACATTGCAAACTATGCTCACCGCATTATAAGGCTAAAGGATGGACTAATCGAAAGTGATGACCTCAAGCAGGAATATATGGCTGCAAATCACTGATAAAACTGGTGCTACCTGAAAAGAGCCTGCTTTTTTTATGTACATTTTAAAACTTGTAATCAGAGAAGATAGGGCTTACTACTTGAGCCATATAGCTCCCCAAGCATTTTTTTTACCACGTATAATTTCTCAATCCACTCCTTTTCTCCTTTGGATTTCATTTCACCCATATATTGTTCAACTTTTTCCACAGTGTCTTCGGCATTATTAAGCAGATCATCCGTAGTTTTTTTAAGGTGATCAAAAAATGCATCTCTATCTTCTTTTGGCATACTATAAAATTTCAATAGGGCTACACCAATAGATGCTCCGAAAATGACTGCTGCAATGGTAGATGATTTAGGCATGATATTAATTTTAAATTTTTAGGTGTTAATTTGTAATTCTATGAAAATACGTTGTGATAAAAATCATCTAATACATAAACCGTTCCTATTTTTCCTGCTGATTTTTTTCAGTTCTCAAGCAATCTGCCAGGTGTTTCCGGCGAGGCAATATCCCAAAGGATATTTTATTTACCCGGTTGAAGCCAAGATCGGGCTTGCCGCCAATTTTGGCGAACTGCGTCCAAATCACTACCACATGGGGCTGGATTGCAGGACTGACCAGGTGGAAAACAAAACTGTAAAAGCCGCTGCTGACGGGTATGTAGCACATATAAGAGTAGAACCTTTTGGTTTTGGGCAAGCCATTTATATTAATCATCCAAATGGATTGACAACGCTGTATGGTCATGTAAATTCTTTCTTTCCTGCGCTTGATGAATATGTAAAAGAGCAACAGTATAAATTAAAATCATGGAAAGTTTTCCTGGACATTCCACCGGGAATGTTTCCTGTAAAACAAGGACAGTTTATTGCGAAAAGTGGTAACAGGGGCGGATCGCAGGGACCACATTGCCATTTTGAAATAAGGGACACGAAAACAGACAAAGTTTTAAATCCGCTTCTTTTCGGCTTTCCAATTGCAGACAATGTGCCGCCCACAATTGTGCGTTTAGCCATGTATGATAGATGCCTGAGTACCTACAGCCAAACGCCAAAATTATTTTGTTTAAAAAAAGTAAGCGATGGGTATATCACAACTACTTCGGTAATTCCGGTGAATACTGATAGGATCAGTTTTGGTATTTCAGCAAATGATAAAGTAAGCGGCTCTTCCAATCCGAATGGTATTTATGAGGCCATACTTTATCTTGATGGTGAAGCAATCTCTGGCTTCCGGCTCGACAGCATAAGCTACGATGAAACGAGATACCTGAATGCACACATTGATTATAAAACAAAGGCCGCCGGCGGCCCATACATCGAACATCTTTCGCGATTGCCTGGCTACCCGGAGAGTGTTTATAAAGATATAAGAGGCAATGGCGTAATAGAACTAACAGATGACAGCGTACACGCAGTGAAGATAGTTGTAAAAGACACTTACGGCAATACCTCTAATCTCAATTTTAAAATAAAAAAGGGTATTATCAGGGAGAGTGCAAACCTTGCTGATTCTACTTCTTATTATGACAAAAAAGAATTTCACCCATGGTTTGTAAATGTTTTTGAGAGCGAAGATTTGCAGCTTATTTTAAGTCCCGGAGATATTTACGATTCTCTTTCATTTTCGCATTCAGAGAAAAATGCTACATCGCCCAATGCATATTCTGCAATTCATTCAGTGCAATCAGGATTGGTGCCCGTCCAAAATTTTTTCAACATAAGAATAAGGGCGAATAAGAATGTACCTGCCGAGCTACAGGATAAAATGTTGATGAAGCGAACGTGGGGAAGTAAAACAGATGTTGTAAAAGCAATACGGAATGGCGATTGGTACACCGGATCTTTTCGCGAGTTTGGAAACTTTGAATTGGTGGCTGATGAAGAGCCCCCTGTGATAGCGGGTGGTTTCGGGGACAATGCCAATCTCTCAAAATCGTCTCAGATTATTTTTATACCAAAAGATAATAATGATGACATAGCAAATTTTAATGCAACACTTGATGGAAACTGGCTGATGTTTTCAAATGATAAAGGCCGCTCTTTTATTTATAAATTTGATGAAAAATGCCCGCGGGGAAATCATGAGCTAATAATTACTGTAAATGATATTGCAGGGAACACCACACAAAAAATTCTTCACTTCACTAGGTAAAAAAAATGATTCAATTACAGGAAGGAGATAAGGCCCCGGATTTTAAATCGAAAGA
>JBBPZF010000493.1:0-2121 GCA_038199105.1 Chitinophagales bacterium
CTTATTTTTAATTATCAATTTTTCATTTATTGAAACCTTTTCTAACCCTGATCATATCAGTGGCGATTTGTTTGCCGCCGAAGCTTTTATACTATTAATCTATTGTTTGCTATATTATTTATCACAGTTGAAAGACGAAGCAGAGCAAATTACAAGAGATAAAGATTTTTGGGTTGTTACCGGGCTTAGCATATATGTAGTTACCAATTTTTTTATTTTCCTTTTTTACGTACCTATGATAACCGAAAACCCCAGGCTCGCAAATAATATGTGGGATATCCATGATCTGGCTTACCTAATTTTATGCCTTTTTATAGCAAAAGCTTTTTCAGGATAAAGCTCAGATACGTAATCCATGATACATAATTATTAGCTTTTAGCCAATTTTCAAAACAATGATATTTTTCCATATAGTTTATATTTAGTCTTTAAAAAAATATCATTTCATTCTCTTCTTTCTCAATGCCATATCATGTTTCACAAATTGATTGGCAAGCAATAAACTTTCTTCCGATTCCTCAAGCAATTTCGTTTTAAGCCATCTGCCCATTTTCATAATCAACTGCACTTCTTCAGAACTATAATGCCAACGAAGATTGTTGCAGATATTGCAGCTTGGCAAATAATTATTTTCTGCGTGTACAACCTCCCGTTATATGAGATTTTACATGATCTGCATGGAAATTATTTAACTCAAGGTCTATCCCGCATACGTGGCAGCGACCATCTGTTTTAGCAAGTATAGCTTCTCTCTGCTTTTTGGAAAGGACAGATCGTTTTGCATCTTTTACTTTACTATTCCTTCTATGTTCTTTAAGGCTTTTGATAAGTTTTATCAAACCTTTGCCGGTTTTAATGCTCCGGAGAAATTTAAGTTCTGAAGGTGCACGCATATCCAATTTCATTTTTGATTCAACGCCACAATTATCGACCTAAAACTTTCCAACCCTGCTTCCAAATTCTCAATAATATCCAACGCCAATACATCCGGGTCGGGAAGATTATCTAAGTCGGCGAGTGATTTATCTTTTAGCCAGGTGATATCAAGACTGGTTTTATCTCTTGCGATGATTTCATCATAAGTGAACTTTCGCCAGCGGCCTTCAGGCCCTGAGCCTGCCGGTCCTGAGCTTGACGAAGGGGTAGCAGCATAGGTCTCTTTGCGTTTGTGCCTATTAGTTGGGTTGTAACATTCAATAAAATCTTTAAGGTCTTCCAGCTTTAGCGGATTCTTTTTTAAGGTATGGTGAATGTTCGTGCGGTAATCATATATCCACACTTGTTTCGTCCATGGGTCTTTGCTGGAGGGCTTGCCATCCCAGAACAACACATTTGCTTTTACTCCATTGGCATAAAAGATACCTGTGGGTAAACGGAGAATCGTATGCAGGTCCGCGGTCTCTAATAATTTCTTTCTTACAGTTTCGCCTGCGCCTCCTTCAAACAATACATTATCCGGAAGTACTACTGCGGCCATACCTGTTGTTTTCAACATGCTCTTGATGTGTTGCACAAAGTTGAGTTGCTTGTTGCTGGTGGTTACCCAGAAATCCTGTCGGTTGTAAGTGAGGTCTTCTTTTTCCTGTTCACCTTCTTCGTTGGTAAAGGTCATGCTGCTTTTTTTACCAAAAGGCGGGTTGGCCATTACATAATCATAGCGGGTTTCTGATGCAGCAATGAGAGAATCGTTGGGAGAAATAATGGTATCGCTATCTATATCGCCAATGTTGTGCAGGAACAAATTCATCAATGCCAAACGCCTCGTGCCTGCAACAATTTCATTACCGGCAAATGTTTTGTATTTAAGAAATTCCTTTTTTTCTTTATCAAGATCGAGGTGCTCTGTCATCCAATCATAAGCGGCTAAAAAGAAACTGCCTGTACCACATGCAGGGTCGGCAATGGTTTTCATGGGGTTCGGGGCGCAGGCATTCTACCATCACTTTGATCAATGCCCGTGGTGTAAAATACTGGCCGGCGCCGCTCTTTGTATCTTCTGCATTTTTTTCCAGCAGGCCTTCATAAATATCTCCCTTGTCTTTTACACCCATCAGCACCCATTGCTCTGCATTGATAAGCGCAATCAGTTTATACAGCTTGGCAGGGTCTTGTATTTGAGAA
>JBBPZF010000494.1:0-4864 GCA_038199105.1 Chitinophagales bacterium
GCCATAATACCTGTTACAATGTATATCTATGCCGGGATACTAATCCCAAACATATCGTTCATCATACTCCACGTGATATTTTTTAAGAAATGCCCTGTATTCACCCTGGAAAGTTTTCTTTTTATGATGCGCTTGCTGGTTGGCAATATAGTTTATCACAACAGCCACCTCCGAAGGGATTACTGAGAATGCGCCATATCCATCTTGCCAGTAAAATTTTTTATAATCATCTCCTTTTGTTTTTATCCATTTTGAAGAATGTGATTTTACTTCCTCCAGCAATTTCATTATACTATCTTTTTAGAAAGCATGCACAGGATATGAATATGGTCAAAATATCCGCCCACTTTTATAGGATGGCATTCTAAACTTTTGCAGATTCCTCCCCGGTAAGCATGCAACTCTGCTTCTACCGGCCTATGTATAAGGGCTCCCGATATTTTGTACTGAGTATTATATGCATGTAATTTTTCACGAGTGATTGTGACATTATTATATTGTTTGCTTGTCACAGGGCTGCACCCTGTGTTATTATTATATATCGTCCTTTCAGGACTTTCTTTCCGGATGGTATCACAGGGCTACACCCTCTGTTGGTATATGTTGTCCTTTCAGGACTTCTGTACCGGAGTTTCCGTTGTTGTGCTTTTGCCGAAACTGCGGGTTTCGTGTTTGAAGATAAAAAAATCCTCTTAGTTTGCGGTTAATCTCTCCACATCACTTTCAGACAAATTAATCTCAGCAGCCTGCATCAGTTCATTCAACTGCTTTTCTTTTGTGGCGCTGGCTATAGGCGCGGTTACCAACGGGTGCTGAATCAGCCAGGCAAGAGCCACTGAAGCTGGTGGGTAGTTGTGTTCACCAGCTACCTCGTTTAAGGCTTTTAGAATTTTCTTTCCTCTATCGTTCATAAATTTCGACATGCCTTTTCCTCTTACGCTTTTAGAGAAATCTTCTTCGGATTTATATTTGCCGGAAAGAAATCCACTTGCGAGGGATGAGTAAGTAATTAAGCCGAGGTTATTTTTCTCTACAACATTTTTATATTCAGTTTCAAAAGTGCGGTCATATAAATTGCCCGGCGGCTGCAAAACCGTGTAAGCTGGCAGTTGTTTTTCATCACTCGTTTTTAAAGACTCCGTTAATCTTTCCGCGGTGAAATTAGAAGCGCCTATATTCCTGATCTTGCCAGCTTTTATAAGGTCATCGTATGTTTGCAAAGTTTCCTCAAATGGGGTAACGCCATCATCCTGGTGAGAAAAATAAAGATCAATATAGTCAGTCTGCAGCCTTTGCAAAGAAGCGTCAACTGCTTCGAGAATATGTTTTTTTGAAAGGCCGTTTTTTACATTGTAACCAACTTTTGTAATAACAACTACATCATCCCGCCGGGCTCTTTTTTTAAGCCATTTACCAATAATCGTTTCAGATTCGCCACCTTTATTGCCCGGCGCCCATGCGGAGTAAACATCAGCCGTATCTATGCAATTAAATCCTTTTTCAAAAAATTTATCCAGCAGGTCGAAGGAGATATTTTCATCAATCGTCCACCCAAACACGTTACCGCCGAAGATCAGGGGAGCGATACTAAGATCAGTTGTTCCTAAACTTATTTTTTTCATGTGTATTTATTTTTATAAAATTTTACAATGCTATCTGTCTGCATAGCCTATCAAAAATGGTGCTGAATAATTGTGGCCGGCTAAACAGTTGTATCGGCAATAAGTAATGTTTGTTCTGAGTAAATTGACTAATGTGTACATGTGAAAATTTATATTCCTCACTTAATCCAACCTTCAGCTTTCAGAAAAGCCACGAGGTTTGGATCATTTACCGACATAACAGTCAGCCATACACGCAAACGTTCACGATTCCACCACAGGCCTTTTGGATTGCCCGGCTTTGCGAAACTGTAGCGATACTAAACTGCACGGATATATCGCGGCGGCTTGCCCGGAAAAGGATTGCCGGCGAAAAGGCTAACAACATTTGGGTTGTTATGCAGTAGTTTCCATACGAGGTTAAATGTCCATGGATATTCATCAGGCGACTCCATAGAAGCAAACCACATTTGCCAATCTAAATGCAATTGGTAGGGCGCTATTTGCGGAGGCATTTTATCAAGGGCAACAGGCAGGCTTCTATAGATATAAGGCTTCCAGCCGGCACTGTCGCCGGGGTTTATCATCCATCGTGCCCTCGAAAATTACATTCAGTCTTTCCTGCCCCACGGTCCAAATACCAAATAGAAATTTATGAAGTCTAAAGAATAAATAGCAACATGTTACGTCAATAAGAAACTAATATCTTCTCCCGGTTTAATCTGTCTCGTTGTTGGTTTAGCATTATCTTTTCCCGCAGAGATTAATGTACCCTCATAACTTCCGAAAAATTGTAGCACTGATTCCTTTAATTGCAAAGCAGTGCCTTCAGGTAAGCCAACAACTTTTACAGAAGGATTCATTTTTACAAATTCAAAAAGCCGCTGATTGCGTGTTTCTCCATTAAAGCCTTCTGGCTTTTGATTGTGGTAATGCGGATTTATTTGAAACGGAAACACATTTAATGCTTTAAAACTTTGCGGCTCTATCACAGGCATATCGTTGGTAGTACCAATTGTTGGAGCGGCAATATTTGCACCTGCACTCCAACCGATATAAGGCGATCCTGTATTTATTTTATCCTGGAGAATTTCTAAAATACCAGCTTTGTAAATATCATGCAGGAGCTTGAAAGTGTTTCCGCCGCCCACCAGTATTACATCGCTTTGCTCTATAATACTTTTTGCATTATGATGATCAACTAATGTGATGTTGTGCGGTAAATCTTTCAGGGCATCCTGCACATCACTTACATATTTATAGTAGTGTTTGCTTACTAACGCAAAAGGAATAAACGCAATTTGTAAAGTAGCATCTCCAAGAAAATTTTTTATAGAAGCAGCTGCAGATTCGAGGTACGCTTCGTCGCCCACACGCGAACTGCTTAGTGCAAGAATTTGTTTTGATATCATAAAGTATAATGGAACTGATTAATTGCTTATTCTAAAAAAACGTTTTGCATATTCTTCATTAAAAAGAAAAGCTGCGTCAACTATTTGAAGCAGCTCTCTGAATTTTAATAGAATTTCAGCTAAAACTTTCCCTGGATGTATTCCAAAAGATTTTCGTCACTCATCTTATTTGAGGTACTTTCTTTGGTTACTGTATTTTTAAACTGGGGCGTTTCTTCCATATAATGCATAAACTGTTCCTGTGCAGTGCCCGTTCCCGTTAGGTGTACTTCTTCTGCATTTTGCATATAAGCCAGTATCTCCTTAAAGAATTTATGCTGCAACATTTGCTGCGCATGTTGTTCGTTCTTTTCGCTTGAGTTAGGCTCCGCACCCGGGTTCACTACGTGGCCAAGTACAATAAGTTCATTAGAATCTGTAGTTGGCGGCCCTACTACTGTTGCATGGTGATTATCCATCCATACGCCAAATTGTTTTTTGTTCTTTTCAGACATAATATTTTTTTACTGAAGAGTAGCTAAAAGTGTACCGCGAATAATTTCGAATACATATAACAAAAGCGAGGTGGAATTTTTTAATACTGTATCATTCGATCAATTCCTGTTCATCAATAGTTTCCATATTTCTCTCAAAATAACCCTGCTTCCATTTTCTTATTTTGGTAAAGGGTAATTTTAAAAGATAGCCTGCAGTAAGTTCCTTCTTGTCACCGTAAGCGGGTACACCGATGGTAACTTTATCCTGGTGAATATTTAATTTGGCTGTATTGTGCATTCTGTCCCACACAGAAAGTATGACTGAATAATTACTGTCTGCTTCGCTTTTAATAATTGAATGATGAATGCCGTGCATTCTCGGAGTAACCATTATTTTATTCAAAGCTTTTTCAAAAGCCAATGGCAATTTTGTATTACTATGATGAAACATGGTGCAACCTTCAAAAATTATTTCATAAATAATTACCACAAATGGCGATGCTCCTGACAAAAAAACAAATGTACCCCTGAAAAAAACAGAGCCGATCATTTCACCAAAATGAAAACGTGTGGCGGTAGTAATATCAAGATCAGGATCAGTATGATGAACGAGATGAAACCGCCACAGTAAAGGAATGCGATGATTTAAAATATGCCACAAATAATTGGTGTAATCAAAAATGAGGCAGGCGATTATTCCTTCTATCCACGCAGGCAAAACATAAAAATAATTAAGGCCGAAATGAATTTTTTCATTTTGAATACTTATCCAAATCATCGCCGGTAAAAACATAAAGCGCAGTAAAACAAAAGAAGGAATGGAAACCATATTATTTATAAAGGCGCGTTGCCATTTTTTTTGAACCCTTTCCCTCAATTCAAATTTTGATTCAACAAAAAATAAAACCCAGAAGATCACCACGAGAATGGGGATGCCTATCCAATCGAAAACCTGGTGAATAACATTCATTTATTTCCCTAATTTTTTTTCAATGTTTAGAGATGTTGTGGTTCTCCGCTATTGTAGCTCTTATTTTTTTTCCTTCAACTTTCTTGAGATGTAAAGTAACGTTTATTTAATCCATATTTTTCCTGCATACAAAATTAGGAACTTTGCATTCCCGCCTGTGGGCCTCATATATTTATCATTTTATCTTGATAATTTTCGGTACAATTTTACAAGGTGATTTTGCGAAATACCGAGATAATACGCAAGCCATATCACAAAAAATATTCCTTGTGTTTTATAAATTCCATTCTTCAGGTATTTCCTCGCTGAAGTTTGTATGTAATCGGCAATAACAGTAAACGTTGAAAATTTTTTTAAGCGATGAATGATTTCCTGGTCTTCCATTATGTAAAGATTTTCATTGTA
>JBBPZF010000495.1:0-3776 GCA_038199105.1 Chitinophagales bacterium
CTCGCCGATGGAACACAAATGGGACCATTCTACGAAATAGAAAGTGTATCACCCGCTGCATTTTTAAAACCGGGAGAATCACTTTCACACAAGCATGCGGTATTTCATTTTACTGGAAATGTAAAAGGATTGGATGCAATAGCGCAAAAATTACTTGGCGTATCACTTGCCGATATTCAAAAAGAATTTTAGAACAATTGAAAATTGATAACGATGAAACAAAAATCTACCTATCCAAAAATCGGCATTAGGCCCATCATTGACGGAAGGCTTGGCGGTGTGCGTGAATCACTGGAAGAAACCACCATGAAAATGGCTAAGAATGTTGAATCTTTTTTTTGCAAAGAATTAAAATACCCAGATGGAATGCCCGTGCAATGCGTAATAGCCGACACTTGCATTGGCGGCGTAGCCGAAGCAGCAGCATGTGCAAAAAAATTTGAAGCGAATGATGTGGGCGTATCACTTTCTGTAACTCCCTGCTGGTGCTATGGGAGCGAAACAATGGACATGCACCCCACCATGCCCAAAGCAATATGGGGATTTAATGGAACCGAACGCCCAGGGGCAGTTTACCTTGCCGCAACATTGGCAGCACACAATCAATTTGGCTTGCCGGCTTTCGGTATTTATGGAAAAGACGTGCAGGATCTTGGCGATGAAAATATCCCGGAAGATGTAAAAGAAAAATTGTTGTCTTTTGCAAAAGCGGCATTGGCTGTAGCTATTATGCGTGGCAAATCCTATCTCGCCATCGGCACTGTTTCTATGGGCATTGCAGGCTCTGTGGTTGGGCCTGATTTCTTTAAAGATTACCTCGGCATGCGCAATGAATATGTGGATTCATCTGAGGTATTGCGGCGTGTTCAAAAAAATATTTATGATGAAGATGAATATCAAAAAGCTTTAAAATGGACGAAAGAAAATTGCAAAGAAGGAGAAGATTTTAATATAAAAGAAAAACAATTCAGCCGTGAGCAAAAAGATAAAGACTGGGAGTTTGTTGTAAAAATGACAATTATTATCAGGGATTTGATGGAAGGTAATCCCAAACTTAAAGACAAAGGTTTTGGTGAAGAAGCCATGGGCCACAATGCACTTGTATCCGGCTTCCAGGGGCAACGGCAATGGACAGATTTTTTGCCTAACGGTGATTTTTCAGAAGCGATCTTAAATTCTTCATTCGACTGGAACGGCATTAGAGCGCCCTACATGGTGGCTACAGAAAACGATTCTCTCAATGGCATTTCCATGTTGTTCAATTATTTGCTTACCAACACAGCGCAGATTTTTGCAGATGTAAGAACTTTCTGGAGCCCTAATGCAGTGGAAAGAGTTTCAGGATGGAAACCGGATGGTGATGCAGCCAATGGATTTATACATTTAATCAATTCCGGCTCCGCCACATTGGATGGCAGCGGGCAACAACAAAAAGATGGTAAACCAATTATGAAACCATTTTGGGAAATAGATGATGATGAAGTAAAAAAATGTTTGGAAGCAACTACCTGGTATCCGGCCAATAATGGATATTTCCGTGGTGGCGGATACTCTTCAAAGTTTGTTACCAAAGGAGGAATGCCTGTAACTATGTGCCGTTTGAATTTGGTAAAAGGTATTGGCCCGGTATTGCAAATCGCAGAAGGAGAAACCATTGATCTGCCGGAAAATGTACATAAAATTTTGGATGAAAGAACCGATAAAAGCTGGCCTACTACATGGTTTGTACCACGGCTCACAGGTAAAGGAGCTTTTACAGATGTGTATAGCGTGATGGCTCATTGGGGAGCCAACCATGGAGCTATAAGTTACGGCCATATTGGTGATTACCTCATCTCGCTTGCTTCTATGCTTAGAATTCCCGTTTGTATGCACAATGTGAGCGAAGAAAAGATATTCAGGCCATCGGCATGGAATGCTTTTGGCTCCGACGTGGAAGGCGCGGATTACCGTGCGTGTGATACTTATGGTCCTCTTTATAAATAAAAACTGAAAACTAAAATCAACAAAACAAAAACGTCTCTTTTTATAAAAAATGGTGTCAGTTATTTTGGGCCGTTTGTTGCCATTACGACCTTATTCTTTCTCTGGGGGATAGCACACGGCATGTTGGATACACTGGATAAGAATTTCCAGGTTATGCTGCACTTAGAAAAATGGCAATCAAGTTTTATTCAATTCTCTCTCTATGGCGCCTATTTTGGAATGGCTATACCTGCAGGCCTATTTATGAAAAAACACGGATATAAGAGGGGTATCATATTGGGTTTAATACTCTTTGCGTCAGGAGCCCTGATAGCTGCAGGCACAGCGCCATTACAGTCGTTTATTTTGTTTTTGATTTGCCTTCTCATTATTGGAGCGGGGCTTGCAACGCTCGAAACTGCAGCTAATCCATATACTACCAAGTTAGGACCTCCTGAAACTGCGGAACGCAGAATCAATTTTTCGCAATCTTTTAATGGGCTTGCCTGGGTGATTGGCCCTCTGATAGCGTTATATATATATGGAAATCAGAGCCATGTTGAGGGCAAGAAAATGATATCAATTGTATTGCCTTTTGCCATCATAGGCCTGGTTGTCCTGATAGTTGCATTTATATTTACGCGAATAAGGCTACCGGAAATAACGGAAGAGGATGAAATTGTGGCTCATGGCGGTGTAGCAGTGGCTTCAGAGCCGGGTAGGGAAATTACAGATGTATCAGACCCGGGATATATATCGAAGAAACCTTTATGGCAAAACCGGCATTTTAAATTAGGCTTCGCTGCCCAGGCCTGCTATGTAGCAGCACAGACCGGTGTATTCAGCTTTCTGATAAATTTTGTTACTGACCACGACATGCACCCACACTTTGAGGTTAAGAATGCGCCTTACTTTTTGTCATTTGGCTTTTTACTCTTTATGATTGGAAGAATTTCGGGCAGTGCTTTGATGAAATATTTTAGACCTACCAGGATGCTTGCTTTGTATTCATTAATAGTTTGCTTGTTATTACCGGTTGTAGCTCTTGAATTCGGGTGGGTCTCCCTCGTTGCCCTTTATGGAGTGTTCTTTATGATGTCCATTATGTTCCCTACCATATTTGCATTAGCAATTAAATCGCTGGGTGCTCGTACAAAGGAAGGTGCGTCTTTTTTGGTGATGGCAGTTGCCGGAGGCGCCGTTTTTCCGCCGCTTATGGGAGCTGTTGCAGACGCTTATGGCATGTCCTTAGGTTTCCTTGTTCCTATTCCATTATTCGCATTCATATTATACTATGCTGTAAATGGGTATAAGATAAAAGCTGATAATAATTATTACGGACAAAAAGTAAAGGGACATTTAAAATAACAAATGCCGCGATAAAATGAGTGACAAATATGTGATAGGAGTTGATTATGGTACAGATTCAGTTCGCGCCATAATCGTTGATGCTATGAACGGTAATGAAATAGCCTCTTCTCTATCCCGTTTTGCTCTTTTTGACACGGAATATTATCCTGATGCCGAGAAAGTACCTCTTTATGCTAAGAGATATAAAAAGTATAAGGAGATGGGAGCATTTATTGAATTGGAGGATTTTAAAAAAAGTTGCGAACTGTCTTTTAAGGAATTAAAAAGCTAAAAAATAAACTACTACAATAAAAAACTATGAATATTAAAAAAATATTTCAAACGCTAATTTTCTTATTCCTTCTAAACATAGTGTTACCTGTTTTTGCCCAAAAAAACATCCAGCTAAAATCGCCCGATGGCAATATCGTTTTTTCTTTTAAACTTACAGAAAAAGCGCC
>JBBPZF010000496.1:0-4328 GCA_038199105.1 Chitinophagales bacterium
AGCAAGAGGTGTACAATCCCTTTCGGAAAATTGGAAACAGGAATATCTAATTCGTATATACCTCTGCCCACTCCCGCAAAACATAAACTATCCCTGCTTATCGCCAGTATATAAGTTGCATAGCTTTCAGTAAAAATGGAATCTTCAAGCATCACCCTCACTTTTATAATCCGGTCATTTTGCCCGGTCACAGATAATTGCGCTGCATGAAAGTTGATACGGGGCAGTGATGCTACAGAATCATAGTGATCGTTGTTCTTAATGTGCACACTATATCTTAAATGGGAATTAGGCTCAAAAGTAAATTTAGCGAGCCCCTTATTATTCGTTGAAAAACTGGCAACTGTATTATCCCGGTTGTTTTTTATGATTCCGCTAACTTCAAGAGGGGTTCCTTCTTTATCACGTATATTAATACCAACCGTGGAATTGGTGCCAGAAATGATTGATCCTCCCTCGGGATAAATATCTACGGCCAGAGTTGACATTTTTGCATTAGATGACTTAATACTTCTTTTTTCAGATCTGCCTGAAACCAGGCTGTCGCTGGCGCCTACGATAAATATGGGCTTAACCGCAATACTATATATATTTCGCTCAAGCATGTTTTTAGTATAGGCTCTTAGCCAGTAATACCCTTTAATCAGAAGGTTATTTAAATGAATTCCTGCATTAAGTTGCAATTTTTCGGCTTGTAAAAACACAGTTTCAATTACGCTGTCTTTAGCATCTATAAGATCAACATAAACTATTTTGCTTTGATTTGTAAGCTTGTTAGTAAGTGAATCCACCAGTAATCCATTTACCCAGAGGGTTTCTCCGGCAGTATAAATTAGCTTATTAGTTTGAAGTAAAATTCTTTCGTTAGGAAGTGAACGAAGTTTAGTCACCAGGCTTCCGGCAAGTGCATCAATATGTTTGGTGTTGGTGTTCTGTGAAAATAAAAAGTTAGATACAGGCAATAAAAAAAAAGTAATTATTATACTTAATTTCATAAAGTAAACTTTTAGTGTCGAAACATTTGCGGTATCATTTTAAAAACATTTAGCGGCTTCAATTTTAAACACAAAACGATGCTGCTAACTTTTTGTAATGTAATGTAACGTTATTTAAGAGGTAGACAATTAAACCTTTCGACATTAGCTGGCCCGATAAATATTAAAGTGAGAAATCAATATTTTACTTCTTCAGTACTATTTTGAATAATAATAGTTTGTTTGAATTAATAATAAAAATTTATTTTTTTTTTCAACAAAAGTTGGTTGTTATTAATTTTATGTTAATTTACACTTCTAAATTAAACGATCGCTATGACATCAAAACTAACTCTACTTAGATTAGGGCTATTATGTTTAATACTCCTATCCACCAACATTTTATTTGCACAAAAACAAATCTCCGGTAAGGTCACAGACGCCTCGGGACAACCTATTGTTGGAACAACAGTGATTGTAAGAGGAACTACCGTGGCAACTGCAACCGATGCATCAGGAAATTTTACGATTACAGTTCCGAATGCAAATTCGCGGTTGATGATTTCTTCTGTAGGTTACGAACCCCAGGATATTCTTGTTGGCAGCAAAACCAATTTTCCAGTATCACTAAAGACTACAGCCTCTACCTTAAACGAAGTAGTGGTTACCGGTTACACTTCTCAAAGAAAAAAAGATATTACAGGATCAGTTGCGGTGGTTGATGTAAAAGAGTTGAAGGCTGTGCCCGCAGGTAGCCCTGTACAGATGCTGCAAGGCAGGGCGTCGGGCCTAAATGTAATTACCTCAGGACAGCCGGGAGCGGGAGCTAACATTCGTATCAGGGGTATAAGTTCGTTTGGTAACACAACGCCGCTTGTAATTATAGATGGTGTTCAGGGCAGCCTTGATAATATTAATGCTAATGATATTTCATCCCTCCAGGTACTCAAAGACGCAGGGGCGGCTGCAATTTATGGCGTAAGAGGTTCTAACGGTGTTATAATAGTCACTACTAAAAAGGGACGGCCTGGCAAAGCGGTTGTTAGCTATGATGCCTATTATGGTACACAACGTCCTTTGAAACACGGATTTGATATATTAAATCCACAGGAACAGGCTGATCTTACGTGGATAGCGTATAGGAATTCAGGAACAGATATCGACTCCCTAACAGGCAACCCAACTCATCCACAATATGGCAAAGGAGCAACCCCTGTGTTGCCTGATTATATTTTACCAAGTGGTGCATTTGAAGGTGATCCTGAAGCAGATCCTGCTAAGTATAATATCGACTTTTCCAAACCAGCTCACCAGATAGTAAGAGCCAACAAACAAGGAACTGATTGGTTTCACGAAATATTCAAGCCTGCTCCTATACAAAGTCATACAATATCGGCAAGTGGCGGAAGTGATAAATCAACTTATTTGTTTTCCCTTGGTTACTTTAATCAACAAGGAACACTGATTGAAACATATCTCAAAAGGTATTCCATAAGGGCGAATACCCAGTTCAATATCAAAGACAAAATTCGTATTGGGGAAAACGCTTACATTTTTTTCAGGGACAACCCCCAGATAGGCAACCAGAGTGAGGGCAATGAAATATCGAACACGTACAGGATACAACCCATAGTGCCTGTTTATGACATCAAAGGCAATTTTGCAGGTGGCGCGGGTGCAAGATTAGGGCAGGGTTCCAATCCGGTAGCCAGCAGGTTACGAGCTAAAGACAACCGCGGAAATCAGTGGGATATACAAGGAAATGTTTATGGCGAGGTTGACTTTCTGCAACATTTTACAGCACGAACCAGTTTTGGCGGAACTATGAATCTCGGTTATTATTATTACTTCGGGTACCGCACCTTTGAAAATGCAGAAAATGTAGGACAAAATAGTTACAGTGAAAATGCATATTATAACAGAAGTTGGACGTGGACGAATAGTGTTACATATTCGAAGCTTTTTAATCAGGTACATAATGTAAAAGTATTTGCAGCTACCGAGGCCATAGAAAATTATGGACGAGGCCTTGGCGGTAATGGGAATAACCTGTTTAGTAACGCCCCGGATTTTAGAAATTTGTCGAATGTTGCTCCTGGTGCTACTGTGAATAGCTATGCTTATCAAAACTCACTATTTTCTTTAATAGGGCGTTTGGATTATAGCTATAATGATAAGTACCTCTTAAGTGCCACAGTGAGAAGAGACGGCTCTTCTGTATTTGGGCCGGAAAGGCGATACGGAGTTTTCCCGTCAGGTACATTGGGCTGGAGAGTATCTGCGGAAGAATTTATGAAACCCGTTACCTGGGTTAACGATTTGAAACTTAGAGGAGGTTATGGAATATTAGGTTCCCAATCGAACATTAATGCAACAAACGCTTTTACTTTATATGGTGGATCTCCTAATGCGTCGAATTATGATATTAGTGGAACTAATACCAGTTCAGCCCGGGGATTTCGTGCGGCCTCAATTGGTAACCCTGCTACAGGCTGGGAAGAAGATAAAATTACCAATATAGGATTGGATGCAACACTTTTCGATAACAAAGTGGATTTTTCAATTGAATGGTATAAGAAAAGTGTCAATGGATTGTTGTTTCCTCAACCTCTTCCCGCAACGGTTGGAGGTGCTGGCCGTCCCGTAGTAAATATTGGGAATGTTGAAAATTCAGGAATTGATTTCAACGGTACTTTCCATGGAAGGGCTAAAAGTGGCGGTTTAACGTACGATATAGGTGTAATATTCACTTCATATAATAGTAATATAACGAAGATCCCAGGTGATTACTTTGGAGCGGGTGACAGCCGTATCGGCGATTTTGCCAGAAACCAGGTAGGCCATCCAATCGGGGCGTTCTTTGGCTATAAAGTGATTGGGTTATTCCAAAGTGCTGAGGATGTTTCTAAGTCTCCAACACAGGATGCAGCGGCCCCCGGCCGTTTCAAATATGCCGATCTCAGTGGCCCCGATGGCAAACCAGACGGAAAAATTACAAATGAAGACAGAACTTTTTTTGGAAATCCTAATCCTGATTACACATATGGCCTTAACCTGGCTGCCGGGTTTAAGAATTTTGATTTCAGCGCATTTTTCTATGGCTCACAAGGCAATGAGGTTATTAACTATGTTAGGTGGTGGACAGATTTTTTCCAATCGTTTCAAGGTGCAAAAAGCAGGGATGCCTTATACAATTCCTGGTCCCCAACTAATTTAAATGCCAAAACTCCGATTGTTGAAAATGTAAGTAATTTCAGTAATAACGGAGTACCAAATAGTTATTACCTGGAAGATGGTTCCTACCTCCGGCTTAAATCCCTGATAATAGGATATACAGTTCCTTCCAATAAATTA
>JBBPZF010000497.1:0-2432 GCA_038199105.1 Chitinophagales bacterium
TCGCACCATCATGCTTCTCATCTAAATAAGGGTTACTTAAAACATTAAAAACGCCGCTGCTCAATAATTGGTTAGTAAGCGTACCGCCGCTGCCATGCCCTAAGGTAATAATATCAAAATCCAGCTTGGGCATTGGGCATTGCAACTCCATTTTTTGCTTTTTCAATTTAGAATCTTAATTATCATTAGAAAATAAAACTACACTTCATAAAACATCTTTTCATCTTTTCTTCGTCTCCATATTTTCCTTCTTTCGCTAAAAAAATCTTTGTCTCCAATTGAATTTCTTTCATCACCAGTATCAATTTTATATACAAAGCAATGCCGCTTCCAATCGTATCCCCAATCGTCATCAAAAAAATTCTTGTGCATTTTTTCTAATTCTTCGTCTCGATATTTTTGTAAAGGCTTGTAGCTTTCATCTCTTCTGCGCTTAAATTTTTTAGCATTCAATAGTTGAGGAAAATAAAAAAGTTTCGCAATTTCTTCTGCCGCTATTTTTACTTTATCACGAAAAGCTTCACCAGTTTCTTCGAAGCAATCATCAATTAATTTAACCTCCAAAGCAATACCGGTTCCCCAGGGAAGGCATTGTTCGGTAAACATATTTGCCCGTTCTGTGCCAATTCTTTTTGGCAATAAATATGTCCAATACTCGGAGCCGTAAAGTCCCATGTTTCTTGTATGAGGATTAAGGACAACTCCTTTCGTGGCAATTACTTTATCAGCGGCTAATGCCAAAGCAACGCCGCCTGCACCGGCATTTCCTTGTAAAGCGCTGATGATATAATGGGTGTCTGTGCAAATAATTTCTTTAATCAGGTCATCAATTGCATTAATATTTTCCCATGAGGTTTGCGGAGGATTTTCAGATGCCTCAATCACATTCAGATGAATACCATTGCTCCAAATATCTTCACCACCTATCAACACAATAACTCTTGTTTCCCGCTGCTTTGCTTTAATAAATGCATCTTTTAAACGAATGCACTGTTCCGTACTCATCGCGCCATTGTAAAACTCAAAATGCAGGTAGCCTATACCGTTATATTCCTCGTACCATATTTCGCGAAATGTTTTTGATGAGAGGTTATCTTCGAAAATACTTATGGGCGAAGAAGGAATGTCTTTAACTTTTTCGCCAAGTACCATTGTAGCCGGAAGCTTGATTGCCTCTTCGCTTTTTTTCTTTAAACATTGAATCCATAATGATACGCCGCTTGTTGCGATACAGATAGCATTGTCTCTTTGCGCAATTATTTCGCCTGGCACTCCCTTCCATGCTTCTTCTTCCACTGCACCGTAGCAAAAATATTCTTCACCCAAAAGTGAACACAGCGCCCCCGGAAAACTGTCTGCTGCATGAATTTTTTTTCTTATTGACACTGCATCTTCATCCCATGTGAATTTAAAATCATCTTCATTGGTTGACCGGTTCCATTTGCCTTTTCTTTCCTCAATAATCTCTTCGTTCTTTCTTGGAATAAAATTTTTTTGTTCAAAAAGATGAACTGCTTTTAGCAAAGCTTTTGTGGCGGCTTGTGTCACTTCATGCCGGTATAAAAAAGATTTGGCGACATTTCTCATGACGAAAGTTTCATAAGCCCAAACGGGACCAGCATCCATCTTTTCAACGGCCTGCAAAATCGTTACGCCCCATTCTTTTTTATTATTGAGAATTGCCCAATCCAAAGAGGATGACCCGCGATCGCCAACAATGCCGGGATGCACAATAAGGCATGTGTAATTTTTCCAGATAATTTCAGGAATAACTTTTTTTAAATAAGGTGCAATGATTAAACCTGGCTTGTATTCATTTACTGCCTCTATCATTTTTTCTGATGTTGATGCTGTATGCAGCTTCACCTGGTGATTCAATCTATCAAGCTCTACCCAAGCTCTTTGGCTAAGTCCATTGAATGATGTTATGATAAATAGAATTTTCATTAAGCTTCTACCTGGTCAAAAACTCCGGAATAATGATAGTAAGCCGCGCATGCACCTTCACTGGAAACCATTGGCGCACCTAAAGGATTTGCGGGTTTACATTTTTTACCGAAGTGCTGACACTCGAATGGCTTTTTAATTCCTTTCATAATATCGCCGGCAATGCATTCGGGGTTCTCCGGCGCTTCTGCAATATTTACATTGAATTTTTTTTCAGCATCAAAATCACTTAGCGAACTTTTTACTTTATAGCCGCTCATGGGTATTACCTCCATGCCACGCCACAGCCGGTCAGTAACTTCAAATACTTCATAAATCATTTCCTGCGCTTTTACATTCCCTTCTTCGCTCACAATTCTTGAATATTGATTTTCAACTTTTGCCTCACCTTTTTCCAATTGACGAACTGTCATTAATATTCCCTGCAGTAAATCAACCGGTTCAAAACCTGTTACTACAATGGGAACTTTATATTTTTCAACCAA
>JBBPZF010000498.1:0-9344 GCA_038199105.1 Chitinophagales bacterium
CTATGGCTTCGAAGTCCTTTCTCTAATTACAAAGAGAGGGCATTATGAAATTTTAGATGCTATCGCCGCGATCATCGGAGGGGCCATTGGCATAGCGATTGTCCTGCTGATCTTATTTATTTCCGGCACGGAGAATTGTTTGCCTGAATATTGATCTGCATATATAAAGTCTAATGCAGAAGTCACCAGGCATTTTGTTTTTGGGAAGAATATATATGATTATTACAGTGGGTAAATTAAATAATTGCCGGAAAGGAAGAAGTGTAGTTGGAAAATAATAAAGACCACACAATCATCAAACGAACAACACAAAAAAGAATTTGTTACTTTATAACACAATGCAAAAAAATAAAATCCCAATAAATAAATTACAGGTATAAATGATAAAAGTGTTTTACAAATAATTGTAAGCAAATGCAGAAATTAGAAAGCCTTGTCAATACGCTGGAGAACAAAATTGAACACCTGGCGATTTTGAATCCGGAAATTTCAAAAGGATCTATAGGCTGGCACATAGAGCATGTACTGCTGACGATAAATGCTATAATCAAATCGATAGGGCATTCAAATCCCACGGGATATAAAAGAAAGTTTAGCCTTGCAAAAATTTATGTGCTTACTTTTAAAAGAATTCCGGTAGGCAGAATCCAAGCACCTGCGTCAGTGAGGCCTCTTGATAATTTTACTAACGAATCTTTACAGCATCATTTTAAAATTTCCTATAACTCGATCAGGGAACTGGATCATTTAGAAAAAAATAATTTTTTCACCCATCCTTTTTTCGGGCATCTAAATTTAAAGTCTTCGAAAAAATTTCTCCAGGTTCATACCAAACATCATTTGAATATAATAGACAAAATTCTAATGGCTGAAAAGAACAAAACTTAAACCATTTCACATTTTTCTTTTTAATGCAGGCTTTTGATAATCTCGTTTGAGCACAGGCTTATAACCTGTTCTTATCTAATAAGATAAATAACGGTAAGGGTTAACCGAAATATTTTGAAGGCATGCATAGTTACCTGCAGTTAACAATCTTCGTTTTGAAACCCTTGTTGATATTCAGATGCTTCCGGCAGGCTTTGCTTCGAAGTAATAATTATCTTTGGCATATCTACACGAGCTTATAAGTAAACTATAATAAACGCGTTCGCTTCTTTATGAAAAATCTGTTTCCGCTAATCCTCATTTTCCTGGTTCTCTTTTATAGTTGTAAAAAAGCGAAGGAAGATGCTCCCGTTGTGTTAGCAGAATATTCACTTGGCAGTGGTGGAAATTGTACAAGTGCAATTGTATCGGGCAGATTTGTAGCCGATACCGCTCTCACCGTTATGAATACAGTAACCGTGAATGTGGATGTGACTGTGCCCGGCGCCTATTGGATTACCACGAATACCGTGAACGGAATTACATTTAGCAACATTGGAACATTTACTGCAACAGGTCCCCAGACCGCGGTGCTTACGGCAACCGGTACACCGATCGCAACCGATACTTCTGATTTTACGCTAATGGCGAAGGACGGCAGTGGTGGTGGTTGTGCATTTCCTGTAATAACGGTGCAAGGCATACCGCCGCATTATTATATCACCTGTTTGCTTGACGGAGTGTATAGAAATTTTAGTGATAGCGCTCGTGCAACTAATAGTAATATTCCCGGAAGTGCCGGTATGCCCGGCCTTGATGTGATGGGTATGGATACAGTGATAAACGCAATCTCTAAAATTGAATTTGGCGTCAGTAACAATGGCGGAGTTATCGCAGGCACTTATACTGACACAGCAACTGCGAAGGCTTACTTTAACTACCTCGATAGTGCCTGCGAAACATGGTCGGTAAATACTTCCACTCAGCCATCTTTTACAATAGTGGTAACAGGAGCAGGCGCCCGCAATGTGCAGGGCACTTTTTATGGTACTATCAGAAACCAGGGCGGTTTAGGTACAGATAGTATTGCTGTTACCAATGGCACATTTACTGTGCCTGTGCAATAAGAGCGATTATGTTCGATAAGCCCGTACTGTGCTATGCTCGAATAATTCACTTGAAAGTTTTAGTAAATAACATTGCATCACTATAAGGAAAGGTCCAGTCTCTGAGTTTCAAACTTACAATGAGTGAGTTTTTAATATCCTCCATGGCTGATCGCGAATTGATGCGGCTTGTATTTTTTTAAAGTTGCCTGGGCATATACTAATAAAAAAACCTGCTACTGGAGCAGGTTTAAATGAATTTGATCTCAGGATAATGTTTCAAAAGGATAAATAGATCTTTTGCGGTTTGGCTTTTCCGGATATAGTTTGTTACAGATATTGGATAAAAAATAGAAGTTGACTGATATCAGATTATGACTTTTCTATTGGATAATGGATAACGGCTCTTTTCAATGGAGTTGGATATTTTGATTAATGTTTGTTGAACATCAATCAACTTCTGGTGCAAAGATATATGCGACCCGCTCCCTGCCCAAGAGCGACATTACTCAATTATTATAGTATTGAAATTACTGGGGCGGGTAGTACAAATACGCATAACCGTTAGTTAATATTTTTCTTTTTTCCTAATATTTCCGCAAATAATTGTTGCCTCCCCGGCAGCATGAAAGGAGCTTGAGTGCTTGTATTTTTATTTGATTGTCTTTCGAAAGTTATATGCGGATGTTTGGCAAGAGGTATAGAATTAAAAGGATGCTTCCAATAACAATACTTAAAGTCACCAGTATTGACAGCCAGTTTGAGGGAAAGTAAGTGTTGGCATTTAACTGCTTTTGAATATTACGGTAACGCACATAGGCTAAAGTGGCCATTATTCCACCGAAGGCTACCATCAGCACACCAATGATAGCTGAATATCCTTTGCTGTGAATAATACTTTTCTCGCCGAGAGCAAGCGATATTTGTTTAATAAATAAGGCAAATTTTACTATCACAAAGCCAAAACCCATTAGTGCAATACTTGTCCGTATCCATGCAAGAAAAGTTCGCTCATTGGCAAGATGATCGGTAGGGCCTGCAGGTTTGTTGATTTGTTGAATCTCCATAAAACTTTTTTACCATTAGCTACAAACATGATACCGTGTTGAACAGGGGTGTTATAGTACTACTCTTACAAAAAGCCAGATTGCCGATCATTTTCTGGATATGACTATATTGCTGGCATTTTGTTTTGAACACAGTAGTCCGAAAACTTTTCGCAATTTTGCCCATGCACCGGTACTTCATTCTTAATAAGCCACGAGACATGGTCTCACAGTTTGTCAGCCCTCATAACGTAGGCTTATTGAGTGAACTTGATTTTAAATTTCCACCCGGCACACATGCCCTCGGCAGGCTGGATAAGGATTCCGAAGGCCTGCTTTTATTAACGACAGATAAGCGGGCTACCCGGTTATTATTTTCAGATGAAATACCTCACCTGCGCACATACCTTGTTATGGTTCAAAATGACATTACTTCTGAAACATTTAAACAATTACAAAAAGGCATTGCCATCAAAGTAAAAAATGCTGAGCATTACATCGCAAAGCCTGTCGCGCTGGAGCGCATTGAGGATCCCTTGATTTTTTATCCATATTCGAAAGACAAGAGAGAAGCGTGGCCGCATACGTGGCTGCTGATTGCTTTAACGGAAGGCAAATACCGTCAGGTGCGCAAGATGGTACTTGCAGCCCATCACCGATGCCTGCGGCTGATCCGCCTGTCAATTAGCGGCATTCAATTAGGGGATTTGCGGCCGGGAGAAGTAAAGGAATTAGAGGCGACACATTTTTATGAACTGCTGGATATCCAGGTTCAGGGAGGGTAAAAATCTTTACAGGCTGATTAATGGCCGCTGTACTTGCATATTCAGTGCTTCACCGGCTGGTGCATCATTAAATCTTCAATCACTTTTCCAATTTCTGCAGGTGATTGTTTAAATGCGAGGTAAGTAAATTTTTTGCCTGGTATCAAAACATCTTTACCATCATCTTCTATTTTGAAATTTACTTTACGAAATCCGAAGTAAGGTTCTATGCCACCCACGGCGACCAGCACCGCCGTTTCATCCCAGCTATTGCGGCCAAGTGTATTGTTATCTTTTGCCAGGGCAATTTGAAAAGCATCCTTCACAGGACTGTTTTGTATTGCTTCATTATTAATAAGGCGAATGCCCGTTAATATTTTTTCACCAATTTCAAAACCGCTTATAATCATTGGAGTCGGCCAGCCGGAAAATACTTTCTGGGAAGCAGCTGCATCAATCATTACATTAAACTCATAACCGCTCTTTCCATCTTTGTCAAGTCGTGCAGCCATAGAAACCAATTTATTTACTTTCTTTTTTATCAGTTCCGTGCCGGTAAGGCTTGAATATTCGTCGGGTTTTGAATCGAGCAAGCCGGCGAGGTTGGTAAAGAAGCCAACACTTACAATGGTTACAGCCCTATCAGGTTGTGATGACAATATCTTCCTGTACATTTTTACTGCATCCATTGCATCATTATTTGACTGCAACGCATGAGGGTATTTTGCAACAATTGCCTGCGCCCATTGCTGGGAACAATCTTTGTTTGGTAAAGCAGTTTTTGTTATCCCGACAGGAATTCCGGGCCGGTTAAAGTAAGTGTTCAAAACGCTAATAGTTGGCGCTGTTGTTTCAAACGCATTGCATGAAATTGTCGCTCGAATTTTTGCTTCGCCCATATCTTCAAATGCATGTAGCAATGCCATAGCGCCTACATCATCATAGTCCGGCGCAATATCAGTATCAAAAATAATAGACACCGGCTTTTTCGTTTGTGCTGGCAGAGTGTAGCAGCTAAAAAGAAAAATAAGGATGAAGATTTTTTTCATGAACAGTTGTGTTATCAAACAAAAATCCGGGTAATTTTTTACTGATCTATCAGCACAATTTCGTAAGAATATTACTTACAGCGAAAGTATGCGAACTGAACGATACTCCGCCGAACTTGTGTAACGGCGTAGGCAGGAGTATCTGTAGTTGCTTATTGTGCTAATCTAATTTCTATTTGACCATCCTTTATGCGTACATCAAATGTAGGCTGTGGTTGGGTAGCAGGCCCGTCTATTACGCTGCCATCTTTTAAAGAAAATATGGAATTATGCCAGGGGCAACGCACACTGCAATCCTCCAGCAATTCACCTTCTGAAAGCGGGCCACCCAGGTGAGAACACGTGTTAGCAATGGCAAATATCTGGTTGTTTTTCCTGGCGAGCAGTACATCCACTTTTGCTGCATGTACGCATTTCATCGCATTTTCCTTCAACTCACTGTCGGGAAGCACGGCTGTAAACTCTTGAGGATAGCCCCGCGGAATAGCTGTATGATCTACACCCATCTGCTGATTATATACAAGGTTGCCGCCAATATAAGCGGAGGCAGTAGTGATGCCATAGCCGAGCATGGACAACGTAATAGCTGCCGTACGGGACTTGTTTTTTCTGCGAAGAAAAAAGGAAGTAAGATAAAGAGCGGTTGCACCAATATTTAGTACAGCATGCACCAGGCCTGCTTTTCGCTCTATTTCTGTAGTGCCAGTCCAGTCAGTAAAACCTGTAACAGCAGCACCTGCGGCACCTACAAGCCCAATTGAAACAGCAGCATCGGCACCCGGCCTATATTGTTTGCTCCCGCAAAGCTCCATCGTATCTAAAACCGCAGCAGTAGTCCAGGCGCCAAGCGGAATATCGGTTACCATAGGATGCAGGGCATGACCAAGCCATTTGCCATGCAAAAAGTTTTTGATATCGTTGCCCGTTTTACCTCCGGCTTTAAACGCATTTAGAATTACCGGTTGTATGGCAGCGCCGGCTTCATCAAGCCATTCCTGATCGTCTATTAATTCCATTACAGATTTTGTACTCATGGGTTTTATTAATGTATTTGCAATTATTTATTCTTCAGATTTTCCTCCGCGTTGGTTTTCGGTTATAAGGATCAGGCCACGCATTAGGTATAATGTTTATTTTCTCCCAACAAATATGCCAGTACAGAAAATCGCTATGATTGCTTTTTGCCGTAGCCGCGCCGCCCATGATTATTTAAGACTTAATACCAGAATTCATTTTTTAAAGAGCGTTCATTTCTTCAATATATCTTTCAAGTAAATATCCTTGGGTATAAACATCAGCAAAGAAGTCGGAAAAGCATGTTATAATAATTTTTATGATCGGCTTCACCGCTAAGAATTTTATTATTGCTTCTATTTTAAAATCTCTGCGGGTCTCAATTTTTATTTCCTGTGCTTCTCCGTATGCGTGGCCTGCTGCAGTTAAATAATAAAATCCACTATCAACCCTTGCGCTCCCCGTTTATTATCGGCAACAGTCCAGTCGTTTTTATTATTATCAAGGTCGTCAAAAAAAATAACTCCTGACGCTCATGTATCCGTTTGTCCTTTGCAATAGAACAGGCGAGTGTAAGTAAAATTCCACGAAACACAACAGAGATGGTTCGTTATATACGAACTACGGAATGCCAACTGGTTTTTTGCAGGCTACTTTTTATTTGCACTTAAATCATCTATTGCTTTCTCAATTCTTCTTTGTCGTGTATCATCAGTCTTTGCTTGTTCTATAATAGTAACATGGTTTTTCTGTTTGCTGAATGAAAGTGCTTCAAAGAATTTCTTGGCCTTTGGATTCTTATCCAATGCTTTTTTAAAATCAGGTGGAAGAGTGACTTCTCTAACTTCTGTGTCAAGTTCTATGTCAACAGTTAATTTGTCGCCTCCTTTTACACCTGCAGCCTCACGAACATCGGCGCTTACACCTACCATAAACTTTCCATGCATTACAGCCACTGTGCTTCGGTAGGTGTAACCATTGAGTGTAATTTTGATTGGTGGTTTTTTTCCTGCACCTAATTTTTCAATAATATCATCTGGGATGCAAATTCCTGTTGCAGTTTTTCCTGCTGTCAAAATGGTGGTTTGAAATTTTGCCATGATAATTCAAGTTATGTTTTTAATGGCAATTGTACTTCATTGAGGTGACACCTATTCAAAAAGATTGGCTTAAGGCAATCCTTTGCTCTTGCGCCAAGATGGTAAAGAGTACAGGAGCAAAGAAAAGATTATAAAATGTGACCTCTATAACATACATGTCATCCATTACAGAGTAAATTGCGAAATATTAATAATCAGCTAACCCCTAATACATAGTTTCCCTCTTGTAGTATTACCCCTAAATTTTTTTATGGAAAACAGCCTTGTACAATCCTTCAAATCATTTTACCTCGCATCCTTCTTTGAACGAAGCCACCTTAACTCTATCCTTTTATTGGACAGGGAAGGCACAATTCTAAGGGTGAATGCAGCTTTTGAAAATGCTTTTGGATTTACCGAACTGGATTTAAAAGGGCGCAACTTTAGTATGCTCTTTACCAATAGTGACCAGGACAAAGAACTACCAAAAAAAGAATTAGAAAGAGTATTGGCAACCGGCCAGGCAGACGATAAAAATTTTTTACTTAGCAAGCATCACGGGCCGGTGTGGGTAAATGGTGAGAGCGTTCTTTTGACAGGCGAATCCATGGAACCTTGTATTTTAAAGGTGGTGCAGGATATACACACTGAAAAAGACAGTGAATATATTATTGAAAAGGTAAACAAATTCAATGAAAATGTTTTGATGTCGATAACAGACGTTGTTATTGTAATAGACGAATCGTTTAAGGTGATTAAATACAACACAGCCCTCGAGAAAACTTTTTTCCCCGACATCAGCGAAGTTGAATTAGACGACTTTAATTTTTTTGCTGACCGGCACGATTCGTCAGGATTACTGAGAGAGAAAATTAGTGACCTGTTAAAAACCAGGGACTCTTTTGCAGATATTGAAATTCCCATGTACATACAGGGAAAGAATTACACTTTTAGCGTAGCCGGGTGTTTAGTATCAATACCGGGTTCGCCGGAGGGTATCCTGATGGTAATGCACGATATAACGATTGACAAACTTATTGAGCAGGAAAAGGAAGATATCATTGGTTTCGTTGCGCACGAATTACGCAATCCGTTAGCCAGTATTTTACTGACAAACGGTTTAATCCGGGAACTTGTAAACAATGAGCAATCTTTGATTATTGAAAAGTTGCTGCAACGCAATGCTAAAAATATTGCCAGGTTGAATCGTATGGTTACCGAATTGTACGAAGCCACAAAAATAGCATCCGGTAATTTTGTGCTGGAGATAGCACCGCTAAACTTCGATGAAATGATTACTGATGCCGTGGATACTACAAGAACGCTGTTTCCTGATTTTACCATTGTAGTGTCAGGAAACGGTGGTGAGGTAAGTGGAGACAGTTACAGGCTTATGCAAGTAGTGACTAACTACCTTGGTAATGCTATTAAATATTCGGGCAGTAATAAAACTATAAAGCTACATATACAAAGCGATGCAACGTCAGTCATCATTTCGGTAACTGATAACGGTGTAGGCATACCCGAAAAGCAACTCCCTTATGTATTCGAAAGGTTCTTTAGAGCTGACAAAACAAAAGATATTGAAGGCCTGGGCATGGGATTATTTTTCTGTAAACGAATCATCGAAGCACATAACGGGAAGGTTTGGGTAGAAAGCGAGGAAGGCAATGGCTCGCAGTTTTACTTTTCAATACCTAAAGATGGTGATAATCTAAACACTCCCAGGATTGATCAGTAGCTCACGACACAGGAAGCCAACGGAGGCTAAACATTTCAGCCATTCGCATGACAGGGAGTGTATTGTGCTGCTTTGTCTATTTAATACCTTACCGTTGTTTGCTATTTATTCAATAGCGATAAATTGATGAAAATATAAGTTGATGTGAGAGATTAAATTCGTTTTAGCGACATTATCTTTATGTCCTATTATCAAATTAAAATATAAGATTATGTCAGATAAAGAACAATCAGAAGACATTATACTTCAGCACGAAAAGAATGGCAATTACACAATTGTAGAAGGAATAAGGACTTTCGCTTTGGATACAGGTACCGGCCCGGTAGTGTTTTGTATTCATGGTTTGCCGACTTCTTCTTTTCTTTATCGCAAAGTAGCTCAGGAATTAGAAAAGTTAGGCTTAAGGGCTATTGCTATTGATCTGCCAGGATTAGGCTTATCGGGAAGACCAGAGAATTTCGATTACACCTTTAGCAACTTTGGAAGATTTTGCAACAGTTTTTTAGATGCATTAAATATCAGTGAAGTCCACCTGCTTACACATGATATAGGCACACCCGTGGGTTTGTCAATGGCAATGCAAAACAGCACACGTATAAGATCCATAACTGTTTTAAATTCCATGTTAGACCTGGAACATTTTAAAAAGCCTTTGCCTATGCGCCCTTTCGAAAAACC
>JBBPZF010000499.1:0-2708 GCA_038199105.1 Chitinophagales bacterium
AGAAAAAATTTAATTGAATTCATTCAATACAAATTCACTTCTTCTTTATCCCACTCCACTTTTACTTTTTCAGAAATAATAGAATCAATGGACTTGCCGCAATAATCGGGTTGTATAGGTAATTGCCGGCTAAATCTTCTATTAATAAGCACACATAATTCCACTTTTGTAGGGCGCCCAAATGCAAGCAACGCATCTAACGCGGCCCTTATAGTGCGGCCTGTATATAATACATCATCAATGAGTATCACATTTTTTTCTTCTAAAGAAAATGAAATTTCTGTTTGATTAGGCTGATGAAGTGATTTCCTGATATCATCTCTATAAAAGGTAATATCAAGTTTCCCATATTTTATTTTCTGATCAGTCTTTATTTTTCTAAGCTGATCATATATTTTATCTGCCAAATAAATACCCCGGGGTTGAATGCCAATGAGTGCTACAGAATCAAGCGCAACATAATTTTCGATCAACTGATAAGCCAATCTCTCAATCGTTATTTGCAGCTGGTATTTATTAAGAATCGTTTTCATTTATATTATTATTCCCCTTTAGGGATTAGCGTTTCTTCATTCATAAAAGGATAACGATAATCTACAGCAGGATTAAACGTTTCCTTAATAGTTCTGGCGCTTAACCAGCGATACAGATTTAAGATGCTCCCTGCCTTATCATTGGTACCGCTTGCACGAGCGCCACCAAAAGGTTGCTGGCCAACCACAGCACCTGTCGGCTTATCGTTTATATAAAAGTTGCCTGCACTGTTTGCGAGTTTTCTTGTAGCCAATTCCACAGCATACCTGTCTTGTGCGATCACTGAACCCGTTAGCGCATACGGCGATGTGGTATCTACTAATTTAATCGCCTGCTCAAATTTATCCTCATCATAAACATATATAGTAAGAACGGGACCAAAAAGCTCTTCGCATATAGTTACATATTGTGGGTTGCTAACTTCAATTACCGTGGGCTCAATAAAATAACCATTGGTTTTATCACACTTCCCTCCTACCAATATTTTTGCATCTTTATCCTTCTTCGCCTGCTTTATATATTCTTCCAGTTTATCAAAACTTTTTTCATCTATCACCGCATTTATAAAATTGGAGAAATCTTCTACGCTGCCCATTTTCATAGTCTTTATCTCTGCGACCAGTTTCTTCTTTATTTGCTGCGCAATGTTCGACGGCAGATATGCTCTTGACGCTGCCGAACATTTTTGTCCCTGGTATTCAAATGCGCCTCGGCATAAAGCGGTTACGGTTACATCTACATCAGCACTTTTATGCACCAATACAAAATCCTTTCCACCTGTTTCGCCAACAATACGCGGGTAAGACTTATACATCTTTGCATTTTCACCAATCATCTTCCATATGCTGTTGAACACACCGGTGCTGCCGGTAAAATGAATACCTGCAAAATCAGGATGATTAAAACAACCATCTCCTAAAGTAGGCCCATCTACATATATTAAGTTGATAACGCCATCTGGCAAACCTGCTTCTTTTAAAATACGCATAAACATTTGTGCGCTGTAAACCTGGGTGTTTGCGCATTTCCAAACTACTACATTGCCGCACATAGCCGCTGACGTAGGGAGGTTACCTCCTATTGCTGTAAAGTTGAATGGAGTAATTGCCAACACAAAACCTTCGAGCGGCCGGTATTCCATACGATTAAATATTCCCGGACTGCTTACGGGTTGTTGCCTGTAAATGTCACTTAAGAAGTGAACGTTGAATCTTAAAAAATCTATCAACTCACACGTTGCATCTATTTCTGCCTGGTAGGCATTTTTGCTTTGACCAAGCATGGTTGACGCCAACATTGCCGGCCTGTATTTCGTGGCTAAAAGTTCCGCAGCTTTCAAAAAAATATTAGCGCGATTTTCCCAACTTGTATTTGCCCATTTATCTTTTGCTTTTAATGCAGCATTTATCGCTTTTTTTACATGAGAAGAATCACCTTCGTGAAAACTTCCAAGTATAAAATTTTTTTCATGGGGAGGATGAATGTCAATCTTTTTACCTGTTCGCACTTCTTCAGCACCAATGTACATCGGTATATCTGCCTTCTTACTTTTCGCATTTTTCAACGCATCTTTTAAAAGTTCTCTTTCCCTGCTTCCGGGAGCAAAATTAAGCACGGGCTCATTACCCGGCATCGGGTAATAAAAAGTTCCTGTATCCATAAATTAAATTTTATTCAAAGCCTTGCTTAGGCTATGTATTCAAAGGTTGCGTAATAATGTATATAAAACCGAAATTTATTTTTTCAGGTACATTACTTCCTTTACAAGATTAACGGTACGGGGCACATCTGGTAAATATAAAGCGACTAAGTTGGGAGCATAATGCATTGGCGCGTCAACCGAAGTAATTCTCCTGATAGGAGCATCAAGGAAATCAAATCCTTCCTTTTGTATGCGATAAGTAATCTCAGAAGAAACGGAAGCAAAAGGCCATTGTTCTTCAACAATTACGAGCCTGTTTGTTTTTTTAACTGATTCAAGTATTGTCTGCCAGTCCATAGGGCGAATGGTTCTAAGATCGATTACTTCTGCGCTTATGTTTTCTTTTGCGAGTTCGTCCGCCGGAACGGTTACAGGCTGTTTTTTAACAATTGTTTTCGCGGGAACTTTGACGATTGGTTTTTTCGGTTTGCGAGTTTTGGTTTGCGCCGAAATTAAATCCGTAAAGCCTAAT
>JBBPZF010000500.1:0-8165 GCA_038199105.1 Chitinophagales bacterium
ATTCGCATATCAAAAATGAACCTTTTCCCACCAGCGATATAAAATATATCTACATTTTTTCTTTTGTTGCCTTACTGATTTTGTTTATTGCCTGTATTAATTATATCAATCTTACAACAGCCCGTTCACTGCAAAGGGTAAAAGAAGTGGGTGTCAGAAAAGTATTAGGCGCCGGTAAAAAACAATTAACTTTTCAGTTTATTTCAGAATCTGTTATACTTTTTTGTGTGGCGCTGCCGGTTGCCTTGTTCATGGCTTATTTGCTTTGGCCGTTGTTTGCGAAAATTGTGGATATATATGCAGGCAAACTTGTATTACTAAACTGGAAATTTATTGCGGCCATTATTATAGTAAGCATTGTAACGGGAATTGCCTCCGGTTCTTATCCCGCTTTTTTTCTGTCACGGCTGCAGCCGGTTTCTGTGTTCAAAGATGGACGAAAAGGTTTTTCAATAAATCTCAGTATCAGGAAAACTTTAATCGTATTCCAGTTTGTTATTTCGATTGGGCTGATTGTGGCTACTATAGTTGTATATAAACAACTTTACCTGCTCAATAATATGCAAATGGGTTTTAATAAGGAATATTTGATCAAGTTGCCTTTCCAGCAATTTAAAGGGCAAATGGCTTCATTTAAAAATGAGTTGAAGACAGGAAAAGATATTCTCGGGGTTTCGGTTTCCAATTGGCAATTAGGAGATAGTTATGGAAATTCTTCCAGCATGAGCCGCCCGGATGATTCTACAAAAAACTGGAGTTTTGGTTTTGTAGATGCAGATGCAGATTTTTTAAAAACCCTGGAGATAAAATTAATAGCAGGGAAAAATTTCTCACACATTTATTCACCGGCCACTGACAATATTGATTCTTTGGCAAATCCAAAGAATAAAAAATTGCCATATGAAGAATATAGAAACATTATTTCTTCAAGGCCCATTATCATCACAAAGGCAACTGCCGAGAATTTGGGATTAAAGCCACCTGTTATCGGGCAAGTATTAAAATTAGGTGCTTTGCAGGGAACCGTAGTTGGGGAAATCAATAATTTTATAGGAATTTCTTTATTGGAAAAAAGCCCGATGGTTGTTATTTCAAAAGAGATGAATCTCACTTTTGGAAATACATATATAAGAATTAATTCAAAAAATATTCCTGAAACTATCGATTTTATTAAGGGTAAGTGGAAGCAGTTTTTCCCGGATTCGGATTTTAGTTTTTCGTTTATGGATGATGATATAGCCAACCTCTATAAATCGCAGCAGCGCCTTGCAACATTATTCACAACATTTGCCACATTAGCTATACTTATTTCCCTGCTTGGATTGTTTAGCCTGGTAGCGCTTATTGCGCAGCAGCGCACAAAAGAAATAGGTATAAGAAAAGTACTTGGCGCCAGTGTACCGGAGATTGTTAGCTTACTTTCCGGCAGTTTCATTAAACTTATTTTGCTTGCCTTTATTATTGCTATACCAATAGTTTGGTGGGCTATGAATAATTGGTTGCAGGATTTTCAATACCGGACAACTATTAGCTGGTGGATATTTTTGATTGCGGGTTTGGGAAGTTTAGCATTTGCATTAACGGTGGTTACAATACAGGCAATAAAAGCAGCGATGGCCAACCCGGTAAAAAGTTTGAGAACAGAATAAAAAATAAAACATTTTTAATGGTGTAATAGTGGTGGTAAGTCGTGTAACTACTAACCTACCTTACAATGGATTTGATACATATTATTTCGATAATCTCTCTCGCAGTTGGCATCTCGTGTGCATTAATAATTGCAGCAGATATTATTTTCGGTAAGCACCAAAAAATGATGGTAATGAATTTCGTATCCCATTACCGGCCGGTATGCGGGACCGTTAGCTTTACTTTTTTATTTTAAAATTGGCAGGAAGTCGGCTGAAAATAAAAAGGATGAAATGAACATGTCAACTAAAGATGGGGACATGAAGAAAGACAAAAAAACCTTTCTGGCAAAGTGTGGCAATCGGGGTGCTTCACTGTGGAAGTGGTTGCACACCCGGCGATATTATTGCTGAAATATTTCTCCTGTCAGTTCCGGTTGCTGTTTTTGGAAGTAAGCTTATTGGTAAGTGGACAATTGATTATGGGTTTGCTTTTGTTATCGGAATTATTTTTCAATACTACTCCATTAAACCTATGAAAAATCTTTCACCAGGCAAGCTACTCAAAGCTGCTTTGAAAGCGGACACGCTGTCCGTTACTTCCTCGCAATTGGGAATGTATGGGTGGATGGCTGTTTCCATTTTTTTTATATTTCATCAAAACCTGGAAGCTACGGATACGTTATTTTGGTCTATGCTGCAAATAGCTATGTTACAGGGTTTCGCCGCCGCTTTTCCTACAAATTGGTGGCTGATAAAAAAGGGGATAAAAGAAAAGATGTAAAAATGGTTTTTAAAAAACCATCATATTAATACTTCTATAGAATAGTAATTTTCTTCCGTTGGTGATATTATTATTTTGCCATCATACATCTCAAGTTTGCTTTTAATACCCGTCAAAGCATAATCGTTAAAGATGGTATGATAATTATGATCCGTGCTCTGAAAACTAATTTTTAGTGTAGTTTGGTTGGATAGGTTAGAAAGTTCAATGTTTATTCTTTTTGCACTCATACCGTCTCTTTCAATCAACTTTGATAAATGATATTCTATTATCCTGTATAAAAGAAGGCTCAAAGATTTGTCGCTGTTTTCTTCGTAAAAAGCATCAGCATTAAGATTTAATTCTACGGGCGAGTCTTTTTGATAAATATTAAATAATTCCTTTACAGCATCTATAAGCCCAAACTCTTCAAAGGTGGAAGAAGAAAGTGTGTGAGATATTTTCTTTATTTTTTTGATTGCATCATCAAGGTAGCTAAGGCTGGCATTTATAGTATCGCTTTCCTCTTCTGACTTATACCTGGTCATGTATAATTTTATGGAAGCCAACAATTGGTTCACATCTTCCTGCAATTCATCTTTTATCTTTTTTCTGTCAATCTCATCTGATAATATAATGTTTCTTCCAATTGTATTTTTGTTTCTAAGTCTCCTGTCAAAAGAATCTTTTTCAAGTGCACGGAGTTTAGTAACATCTTTCATTGCGCCAATCAGCCGTATTGGCTTGCCGTTATTATTTCTTACGATAAAACTTCTGTCATATACAATTTTATATTCTCCATTTTTACAACGAAAAAGATACTCATCTTCCCAACTTGTTTCTCCGCTTTCTAAAAGACTGTTCATTTTTTCGAAAACTCTTTTCTTATCTCCAGGGTGAATATTGTTTTCCCACCAATGAGTATTATCGGCAAGCTCAGCTCTTGGATAGCCAAATATCTTTACCAACCTTTCATTATAAAAAACTTTTTCAGACCGTATATCATAGTCCCATATAGCGTCATTAGTCGCGTTACTCAGAGCCTCATACCGGTGAAGAGTTTCTTTAGTAAGCTTGCGCTCCTGATTTACTTTTTTATTAAAAAAACAGGTTATGATAAGAAGAAGGGAGCCGGAGCCAGCAATAAAAAAGATACCTTGCCACAAGAATTCCCGCCTGGAATCAGCGTTACTAGTAGTACCAAAGAATGATTCTAAGAAAAATAAAATTGCAATGGCAATAACAACGAATACAATGTAAAAAATTATATATTGTTTATACCAGGATTTTTGAATTTTCATTATTGATTTTCATGCGTACAAACCTATGAATCTTTTAAGCCAAAAAGCATAAACAAATCATAGTTTATATGTTTACGCCCATATTATCATCAACCGGTACAAATATAATTTTTTTACCTAAAAACCGGTTAGTATTAAACGCTAAAGGACCAGGATTAATTGTTTATTACTAATACTTTATACCGTTTCAAACTCTTGAATGAGAATTAACCCAAACCTGATTTTTGAAGTTACATCACCACATCATTCTTATATTAGACTTTTAAATAAAAAATACACAATTGATTTTAAAAACTTTATTTGACCAATCAATCTCAGATGAAATAGGAACCGGCAATTCCATAAGCAAAGCAGAAATTGAAAAGCTATTTAGCTTTTTTAAGGCATGCGAAACTTTTCGTTGGCAGGACGCCAATAATGACTGTGAAGACCGGGCCAACGCTATTTGTTTGCTTTTAGATGAATGGAAAATACCGAATGGAAAAGGATGGGTATTCAGCGGGTATGTATTTAATAAGATCGGGTATTTGAAAAATCTTTGGAGATATCATGTTGCGGCGACCTTGCCGCTGATGGAAAATGGAGAGATAGTTTATTACATTATCGATCCTGCCACAAATGAGCATCTTACAACCGTTGCTGATTGGGCTGCTAATGTTACGGATAACCCTCATAGTTATTATATAATCAAAAAAGGAGAATATTATATTTTCAATGAAAAAAAAATAAAAAAGAATAACTGGTATAAAAGAAATAAGGGCAACTACAATTGGACTATGCAGGGTTTAAGTGGCATTAATGGTATATCGAGCAAAGGCAAAGCCCAGCTCGCTTTCAAAAAAAACAAAGTGAGAAAAACGAAAAAAGATTTTAATGAATTAAGGTATCAGAATCCTCTTCGGTAAACTATTTTATCATCCTCCTTTTTCTTAGCATTTTATCTGCTCAATTTCCCGCGATCTAACCTAATTACACAATATAGCCATAAGCTATATTGCGCTTATTTTATAAAACCCGCAAATGAATATAAAGTCCTACCCGCCTCACTAAAATTTAAACACGAAAAAACTTCCCCCGCTTAGCGTTGCTTATCTCGTTGCAGATAAAAAGTAAAACAAACCTTAGAATTCTACTCAAAAGTAAATTCGTTTAACCGGGACCGTTACGCTCTTTGAAGCATCCTCCAAAGGCGTAATTTTCCGACAAAAAAATAGACCGGGAAAACGGAATTTGAATAAGGCGCGTTATCATTTCCAGTTTTTTATTACATCGCATAATCCCAAACTGTACGATAACTGCCGTGTTTTTCAATGTAAGTCAGGAATGCATTATAAAAAGAATCAGCGCCAATAGTTGCGCTGTCAGCTATTATAAACAATTGCTCTTTGGCGCGGGTAATGGCCACATTCATGCGGCGGTAATCTTTTAGAAAGCCAATCTCGCCGTCATCATTGCTGCGCACAAGTGACAGGATAATAATTTCTTTCTCCTGCCCCTGGAAGCTATCTATAGTGCTTATTCGCATTTGCTTTGGCAGCATTTCTTTGGCAGCGCTTACCTGCCCCGAATAGGGTGAAATAAAAGCTGTTTGTAGCACATCAAGCTTTTCGGATTCTATTATCTTTAGTGCAGTTGTTAGCTCACCTTCATTTTGTAAGCTCATACCATTACCGCCCTGCGTTTCATTATAGCCAGAGCCGGCAGTGTCAATAAAACTAATATGAACACCAGTATCCACAAGATGCATCGCAGTTTGTAATAGTCCTTTATAAAAAAAGGCACCAGAAAATCCCGCTATGGATGCACGCATACGGTATTGCGTGTTTAGCAGAAAAACTTTTTTAATTGTTTGCATACAGGCTTCGAGAATGGATATATCCAGGCCCATCATCGCAGCATCATGACTAAGAACCGTTGGTGGCAGTTGATGATGATCACCCGCTAATACCCATTTATTAGCCAAAGGAAATATGCACCAGGCAAGCGGTTCAATACATTGGCCCGCTTCGTCTATTACCAACGTTTCAAAATTTATACGATTGAGCTTAGCATCATATAAACCAATAGGTGTGCCGCAAATCACCTGTGCCTCATCGTATAGTTTCTGTTCATTATATGCCTGGAGGTTTTTTATTTCAGTACGGATATTTTTTACTTCTTTAAACAAAAGATTACGCTGCTCTCTTTCTGCTTTTCCAAAACTGCGCTTATATTTTAAAGCCATTCGCCTGAATTCTTCGGCTCGTTTTTTAAGGTTTTTGATTTCCTTTTGTTGCTTTGCGTTAGCAAGCTTACCCTCTGGCGTATGCAAAAATATTTCTTCATCTACCTTGCTGGTATTTCCCAATCTCAAGATTGAAACATTTGATTTGATAAGGCCTTTAGCAATATTATCAACTGCGGTATTGCTTGGAGCACTTACCAATACCTTCTCTCCTTTTTTCACCAATTGAAAAATAGCTTCTAATAAAGTAGTAGTCTTGCCGGTTCCGGGAGGTCCATGTACAATGGTAATATTTTTGTTTTGCAGGATAGCTTTTATTGCCTGGCGCTGGCTGTCGTTTAATCGTTGATTGGCAAAATTTATTTCTACTGCGTCTATGGTGTTACCGTTAGGCTCAACTTCATCACCGTGCAATTGCTTAAATAGTGAATACACCGTCTTATTACTCTCCAGATTATTCAGCACGGTTTTCATAATGGCAATGGTGCGCAGGTTGGGCGCTAACTTTATTCCCACTTTATCTTCTTCAATCCAATCAGGAAAATCGGGAGCAAACAAGCGAAATTCTCCTGTCTTTCCATCGAGATTTATAAGTATGCCTTTCACAGGTTCTTCGCCTGCGCAAAAACATTCAATTGCGGCGCCATCTCTAAATTGATTCGTATCCGCAGGGAAAGGAAGCCTAAATGTAATCTCTGGATAATCAGCATAGCCAAAATTTTTACGGATAACGTTGATCGGATGTAGCGCAAGACCTTCTGCTTTTAGCGATTTTAAGGTATGTTGCTGATCAAGGCTGTAACGTTTTACCTCTTCTTTTTCTTCTAAAGAAACTGCAGCAGGCAGTTGTTTAATATATGGATGGCTCTCGGGCATGGTGTGAAAGTACACTTGCCAGGGAAAATAAAAAATAGAATTAGCGAACTACATTAGCCGGGAAATATAGCCAGTCTTTCGATAATAATGCATTTACAAAAAAGATAAATCATCATTACACTGCCGTAAAATAATTACTTCCACTTTTTTATGTAGCTTTTCATCCGGCAATCCGAATTGCTTGAAACGATTATAAAAATTAACCTCGTGAAAAAAATCTTTTTTTTGTTTTGTACACTGTATATCAATTTGCTCATAAGTTGCAGTTCTTCCCACAGCGTACATGATGCAAAGGCAAATGCGCTTTTTAATGAATGGCTCGGCCATTCCAAATCAGAATTAGTAAGCCAATGGGGTAAGCCGGATAGTGTAAGTACAGATAGAAAAAAAGGGCAAATTCTTTTGTATAAAGAACACCTGGATTATGTAAGTGTAATGAACGGAGATTATACAGGCCCTCAATATTCTTTTAAAAAGGAAATGTTTATAAACGCCGATAGCGTTATTTATTATTGGAAGGCATGGAGAAGAAAATAAATAGCCATCCAGGGCCTATTTCTTTATTACTTTCTCTCTCTCTCTACATTCTTAAGCCTTTCTTTAATATCCAGGTGAAATTTTCTCGCATAATCTTTTGCAACATCGTAGCCTGCATCGGCATGTCGTATTACGCCAAGCCCCGGATCATTACGCAATACACGGCTAAGCTTGGCAGCGGCGTCATCTGTGCCATCTGCAACGATGACCATTCCTGCATGAATACTATAGCCCATACCTACACCGCCTCCATGATGAAGACTTACCCAGCCTGCCCCGCCAGCAGTATTTACTAATGCATTCAGAATTGGCCAATCCGCAACGGCATCGCTTCCATCCAGCATTGCTTCCGTTTCCCTGTTTGGACTTGCAACTGAGCCTGTATCAAGATGATCACGGCCAATTACTATAGGCGCTTTTACTTTACCCGTTCTTACAAGCTCATTAAAAGCAAGACCTGCCTTCTCTCTATCCCCCTGCCCTATCCAGCAAATACGTGCGGGCAAGCCCTGGAATGCAATTTTTTGTTGCGCCATTTTTATCCAGCGTATCATGCCTTCATTTTCGGGAAATAAATTCATCATCGCTTCATCTGTTACCGCAATATCATTTGGATCACCACTCAGTGCCGCCCAACGAAAAGGCCCCTTGCCTTCGCAGAAAAGCGGGCGTATATATGCAGGAACAAAACCAGGGAAATCAAAAGCATTTTGTAATCCCGCTTCGTGTGCCCTTGCCCGTAAGTTATTACCATAGTCAAAAGTTACAGCGCCACGGCCTTGCAATTCAATCATCATTTCTACATGCAGTTTCATGCTTTCATAAGCCAGTGAAAT
>JBBPZF010000501.1:0-4076 GCA_038199105.1 Chitinophagales bacterium
AATTATATGATTTAAAAAATGACATTAAGGAGCGACATGATTTATCAAAACAATTTCCTGCAAAAACAAAAGAGCTTGCACACTTATTAACTGAAAGATTAAAAGTATATAAAGCACAAATGCCATCATATATAAAAACCGGGAATCAGGTGCCATGGCCGGATGAACTGCCTGGCCGTTGAAAACAGGTTGGCGAATAAAAGCATTGTCACACTGAACAAAGACGCGGATATTAACTCTGTATTTTTTTTATAGCATCCTTTTGAGGAAAAAGTAGGTATGTTCAGGCGGTTGCACTTAAATAATTATTTACTAACTAAACCATCAAAAAATGATAAAATATTTCCTGCTGCTGAACTTGTTTTTTTTACCTACTGCCCCCGCAGCGTTTACACAACCAGCTAATTCTTCCATTCAACTTCCTTTACTCCAGGATGAACAATGGTGGGGCGGTTCAGTTCAATATGGATACAAGATGCCATTTAATTCGGCCAGTTCTTTTTCATTCAACCTGTATGGGGATGCCTCCAATAATCAAAGCGCGCCTTTGCTGCTGTCTAACAAAGGGCGGTGGTTGTGGTGCGATGATCCATTTCAGTTTTTGTTTCAAAAAGATACCCTGCATGTGGTTTCACAAGGAGGCAAACCGATACAATATGGAACAACGGGCAATAACTTATCAAGCGCTTATCAATATGCGTCTGCTCATTTCTTTCCAACCTCCGGCCGGTGGCCTGATACTTTATTGGTAACAGCGCCGCAATACAATTTGTGGATAGAATTGCAGTACAACCCCAATCAGAAAGATGTGCTGAACTATGCTGATAAGGTGCTTCAAAATGGCTGGCCTGCCGGTGTATTGATGATTGACGATAACTGGAGTAATTACTATGGAGAATTTGATTTTGATAAAGCAAAGTTTCCGGATGCTAAAAAAGCCATTGCCCAACTGCATCAGAAAGGATTTAAAGTAATGGTTTGGATTTGTCCTTTTATTTCCCCTGACAGTAAAGAATTCAGGGAATTATTGGCCAAAAAATATTTACTTCTTAGCAACGAGGGTGATGAAAATAAGGAATGGAAAGATGCAAAGACGCCACTCCTTATTCATTGGTGGAATGGCTATTCTGCATGCCTTGATTTAACCAATCCGGGAGCAAAGGAATGGCTGATGGACAAGCTGCATTTTTTGCAAAAAAAATATGGCGTGGATGGATTTAAATTAGATGCCGGCGATCCTTATTTCTACAACAATAAAAATTTGCTTTCTTTTAAAAAAGTTTCCCCAAATGACCAATGCGAAGAGTGGGCAAAAATTGGACTTGAGTTTCCATTAAACGAATACCGGGCTATGTGGAAGATGGCCGGCCTGCCATTGGTACAGCGCCTTGCCGACAAAAGCCATACCTGGGGCGATTTACAGACCTTGATACCAAACACGATTGTTCAGCAATTATTAGGCTACACATTTACCTGTCCCGATATGATTGGCGGAGGTAACTTTATTTCCTTTGGTCCCGGAAGTAAAATTGATCAGAAATTAATTGTGCGTTCGGCACAGGTACATGCCTTGATGCCGATGATGCAATTTTCTGTAGCGCCCTGGCGCATTCTCGATTCCGTGCATTTGCAGGCGGTGAACTATGCTGTTAAAATTCGTCAGAACAATTTACCCTACATTATGAAAGTGATGCAAAAGGCTGCCCAAACGGGTGAACCTGCCTTGCGGCCGCTGGTGTATAATTATCCGGGCAGAGGATATGAATCAATAAAAGATCAGTTTATGATGGGGGATGATATGTTGGTGGCGCCGGTGGTTGACGAAAAAGACGAACGTACTATAGTATTGCCTCCCGGTGACTGGTATTATCAAAACAAAAAATGGAAAGGAGGGAAAACTTATCACATCAAAATGGCGCTCAATGAACTGCCGTTTTTTATAAAAAAACGAACAGGTAAAGAGTAAGATATGAAAAACACTATTCTAATGGCAAATAATCAAGTAAAGAATATCCGCAGCAGCAATGCTGTGTCGGTAAAAATAAGAATCTTGTTTATTTGCCTGCCTGCCGTAGGTAGATTTGTTTACCGTATTGCTGTGATAAAATATATTTTATAATAACCGAATCGTCAATCGGCATTCAATTATTAATAACGAATATGAAATTATGTTTTTACTTTTTTGTGCTGTTGCAATTTGGCGTAATCACCCGGGCCGAATGTCAAACAGCTAATTGGAAGCTCATCTGGAGCGATGAATTTTTAGCAGATGGAAAACCCGACAGCAGCAAATGGAGTTTTTCAGGGCGTGGCAAAGCCGATTGGAAGTGTTACTGCGCCAATGATACGGCTACTGCTGTTGTAAAAAACGGGTTTCTTTACCTGAACGGTATTCTTTCAAATGATCCTTCTGATACCGCTAAGTATAAAACAGGATGTATTCAAACAAAAGGGAAATTTTCTTTTAAGTATGGAAAACTGGAAGCACGTGCAAAACTTTCGCAAGGGCAAGGTTCCTGGCCCGCAATCTGGCTTTTGGGCGAAAAAGGTGGCTGGCCTGATAACGGAGAAATTGATGTGATGGAACATTTGAATTTTGACACTATTTTTTATCAGACAATGCATAGTTATTTTATTGATGTGCTGAAGCATAAAGACGATCCAGAATATTATACTACCGCACCCTTTAAAACAGGCGAATTTAATATCTTCGGCATGGAATGGTTTCCTGATAGAATTGATTTACTCATTAATGGTCAAAAAACATTTTCTTATCCAAAAATCTCAGTTGATACTACCGGCAAGCAATGGCCTTTTGACCAGCCATTTTATATAATTCTTGATCAGGCATTGGGAGGAAATTGGCCCGGCCCCGTGAATAGCAACGATCTTCGTCAAACAATGATGGTGGATTGGGTAAGGGTGTATCAATGAGCAGGATCTATAATTTTATAAAAAAGCCTAACCGGGTTTTAAACCATCTCCGTAAAACGAATATTTTATATGATGAAATTCAAGTTCCTATTTATACTTTTTTTTCCTGTCTTGTTTACTCAGGCACAGAAAAAGAATTATGCAGTCATTCTGCCAACAGATTCGGAATCGGATATCATCCGCAAAGCAGCCAATGTAGTTCCTTCGCCCAGGCAACTGCGATGGCAGCAATTAGAACTTACGTGCTTCTTTCATTTTGGCGTAAACACTTTTACCAACCGCGAATGGGGAACAGGTAAAGAAGATCCGAAAATTTTTAACCCAACAAAATTAGAGGCCAACCAATGGGTAAAAGTATCTAAGGACGCGGGTTTTAAACAGGTGATCCTTACGGCCAAACATCACGATGGATTTTGCCTATGGCCCACAAAAACTACAGAACATTCGGTAAAATATAGTCCCTGGAAGAATGGTAAAGGTGATGTAGTAAAAGAAGTAGCTGATGCCTGTAGAAAACAAAATATGGGTTTCGGCATTTATCTTTCTCCCTGGGATATGAATTCGCCCTTGTATGGTACTGATGAGTACAATGATTTTTTTGTAAAACAGCTTACTGAATTGCTTACTAACTATGGACGCATAGACGAAGTTTGGTTTGATGGCGCTAACGGCGAAGGCCCTAATGGGAAAAAGCAGGTTTATGATTTTGATCGCTGGTATAAAGTAATCAGGGAATTGCAACCCGCCGCTGTGATAGCTATTATGGGGCCTGATGTACGCTGGGTGGGTACTGAAACCGGCTATGGTAGGGAAACAGAATGGAGTGTAGTGCCTGCCGATAATCTCGACCAATCAACGATCTCATCCAATTCGCAAAAGGGTATTGCTTTTAAACCTTCAGGAGATATGAGAGGAGATGACCTCGGCAGCCGCGATAAAATTATACATGCCAAAGGATTGGTGTGGTACCCGGCAGAGGCGGATGTGTCCATAAGGCCGGGATGGTTTTATCATCCTGAAGAAAATGATAAAATAAAATCTCCTGAAAAATTGCTGGATATATATTTTCATTCCGTAGGAAGAAACTGTGTGTTGCTGATGAACATACCGCCTGACAAAGAAGGATTGATCAATGAAGCAGA
>JBBPZF010000502.1:0-2222 GCA_038199105.1 Chitinophagales bacterium
AAGTAATTGGAACAGCTTATAAGCAACAAAGCAGGCAGGTTGCAGTAAAAAAAGGGCTTGAGTATTTTTCTGAAAGAATGAAAAATATCATTGATGATGCGGAAGAAATTATAAAAAATAACAAGAAAAGTTCCCCAAACGACAGCAGGGTATTAGTCCATTGCTGGCGAGGAGGAATGCGCAGCCGCTCTGTTGCGTGGCTATTGGATTTATACGGCTTCAAAATTTTTACACTAAAGGGAGGTTACAAAGCTTTTAGAAATTGGGCGCTCGGTCAGTTTGAAAAAGAATACAACCTAAAGATTCTTGGTGGATACACAGGTTCCGGCAAAACAGGCGTTTTGCAGGAGATGAAAGAAAAGGGCGAAGCCGTAATTGATCTGGAAGGATTGGCCAATCATAAAGGATCTGCTTTTGGAAGCCTTGGTGAGGTACCGCAGCCGGGCCAGGAAATGTTTGAGAACATGCTGGCAATTGAATTGTTTAAAGCTTCGACAGCGAAGGGTGTTAATACCGAAAACAATACCTCTATTTGGCTTGAAGATGAAAGCCGGCATATAGGCACAGCAGGAATTCCAAAAACTTTATGGGAAACGATGAGAAAAAGCCCTTTGTATTTTTTGGACATTCCTTTCGAAGAAAGACTTGATCATATTGTTTCCACCTATGGAAAATTTGATAAGAAAGAGTTGGTGAATTCGGTTATGAAGATTCAAAAAAGACTGGGTGGACTTGAAACAAAGAATGCTATTAACTACCTGTTGGAAAATAAAGTGAAGGAATGTTTTTCAATCTTACTTTATTATTATGACAAGCTTTATGCGAATGCTTTGTATAAAAGGGAAAATGTAGAAGCACTTCTAAATAAAATACCGTGTGAAACCGTTGAAGCCGGGAACGCTCAGAAAATTTATTTACAGAATAGCTGAGTAGTAATGGCGATAGCAATAAATAAAACCATTTATTTTACACAGGAAATCGCAGCATACCGCCCAATATCGGTTTGCTGGTATTATAATGACGGCGATGATATTTTTTGAATCCGTTTTGCCGGTAACCTTCAAAAGAATTCTTCAACTATTTTAAAACAAAAAAAGAGATTATAATTTTCATTGAAAAACAAGTATGCATGACTGATAGTTTAAAGATTGAAAGCGTGAAGGAAATAAAACTCACACAATATTCTCACGGCGCTGGTTGCGGTTGTAAAATTTCTCCACAGGTTTTAGATAAAATATTGCAAAGCAATCTTGCTCTTCCTGATAATAAAAATTTAATCGTCGGAAATCATACAAAGGATGATGCAGCCGTGTATGACATGGAAAACGGGATGGCGTTAATTTCTACCACAGATTTTTTTATGCCAATAGTTGACAACCCTTTTGAGTTTGGGCGTATTGCCTCAGCCAATGCAATAAGCGATGTGTATGCGATGGGCGGAAAACCGATACTGGCGATTGCCATTTTAGGCTGGCCCATAAATATACTTCCACCGGAAGTTGCACAAAAAGTAATTGAAGGCAGCCGCAGCATCTGTATGGAAGCAGGTATTTCATTAGGCGGCGGACATAGTATAGATAGCCCCGAACCTATTTTTGGCCTGGCAGTAAATGGCTTCGTCCCTGTTAAAAATGTAAAGCAAAATAATACTGCTAAAGAAGGCGATCTGCTATTTCTTACCAAGCCGCTTGGCGTTGGTATATTAACTACAGCAGAAAAAAAGGGCTTGCTGCAAAAAGAGCATTTTGGTTTAGCTGCCAAACAAATGATGCAGTTAAACAGTATTGGTGAGCTATTTGGGAAAATTGAAGGCGTGCATGCAATGACCGATGTTACCGGTTTTGGCTTACTCGGCCACCTGGTAGAGATGGCAGAAGGAAGTGGATTAAGTGCTATAGTTTATATAGACATGGTTCCCATGATTATTGATGATATAAAAAACTATGTAGATAAAAATTGTGTGCCCGGCGGAACAAACAGGAATTGGGATAGTTACGGCAAAAAGATTGGTCCGATTACAGATTTTGAAAAATCAATTCTTGCTGACCCGCAAACAAGCGGGGGCCTGCTGATTGCTGTTGATCCTTCTGCCATTGATGAGGTTAAGGACTTAATGGCGCACCAAAAACTTGAAAAATTTATTAACTATGTTGGCGTATTAGTTGCCAAAGAAGAGTATGTAATCAGCATAAAAAATTAAGATGACTTTCAGTGATTGGATT
>JBBPZF010000503.1:0-4404 GCA_038199105.1 Chitinophagales bacterium
GTATATATAAGTAAAAGAAACGAGTGAATCTTTTACACTTAAAGAAATTTTTTGAAAAGTATTATCAGGCCAAATTAAGAAAGCAGAATCAACAATCGTATTCTTTAAACCAATGGTGATTGGTACTTGCATGCTCGACATAAAACCTCTTACGGGATAATTATCATACGTCCGCAACTGGTCTTTTGAAAACAAAATAACTTTTGCGCCAATTGCATTTATATTTAGTGGCGGCCCTTTTAATTTTATTTCAACTGATGATCTTTTACCGGGCGAGGAAGATTTATTTTCATATAATAATGCAGGAGCATTAATATTATTTACAACTACATCAAGGTCGCCATCATTATCAAGATCAGCGTATATGCTACCGTTAGAAAAGGTAGAAACGTTACCATCTATCAAACTATCTTCATCAGTAAAAGAAAAATTCCCGTTGTTCTTAAAGAACTTATTTGGCAATTTTATCTCTGGGAATTTATCAATCAATGAAAGATCTTTTGTGCGAAAGTTATTTTCACGGATTTTTTGCTGCACATCTCCATTCGAAATAAAGTTGATATAATCAATATCATTCATACGCTTTGGTATGCCATTCGAAATAAACAAATCTTTCAAACCGTCATTATCAAAGTCGAGCCAAAGTGGCGCCCACGACCAGTCTGTAGCTGCTACGCCACTATACAAGCCAGCTTCACTAAACGTTCCATCATGCCGGTTGTACTGCAGATTATTGCGTGTATATTGATGAGAATAACCGATCTTAATCTTAAAATTAAAAAGATCATAGGGGTCTTCACCAAGCGATCTTTTCAAAATATAAGGATCAGATGGAAGCATGTCTGCAGAAATTATTTCAGGATAGCCATCGTTGTTTACATCTGCGATATCAACACCCATAGAAAACTGGCTGGTATGCATTAACTCATTTTCGCCTTCTTCTTTAAACGTGCCATTTTTTTGATTGATGTATAAATAATCATTTTCATGAAAATCATTTCCGATGTACATATCAGGATAGCCATCATTATTTACATCACCCACCGCCACGCCTAACCCATAGCCAATAGCGGAGCTGTTGATACCTGTTCCTTTTGTAACGTCTGTGAATACCTGCTGCCTTTCAATATTTGGCTTATTAGCGGAGATAGTATTGTTCCTGTAGATTCTGTCTCCTGACAATACATTATAAGTGCCTGCAAATTGCTGGCGCGGATGAAATGTGCCATTCTCATGAACGGAATGATTTAGCAAAAACATGTCAAGGTCACCATCATGATCATAATCAAAAAAAACAGCCTGTGTACTGAAGCCAGAAAAATCAAGGCCATATTCATGTGCTTTGTCAACAAACTTTGGTACACCGTTTTTATCAATTCCCTGGTTTATGAGCAATTGATTCTTGCTATGCAATGTTTCATAATCGCCAACGCGGCAAACATATATATCCAATAAGCCATCGTTATTAATATCAACAACAGAGATACCGGTTGTCCATGCGCCGTCTTCAGGAATAGTTGCTTCTTTTGTTACATCTTTAAATTTTAAGCTGCCCGTATTTAAATACAACTTATTAGCGCCCTGGTTAGATCCAAAAAACAAATCAATCTTTCCGTCATTGTTGAAATCGCCAGCACCCACGCCACTTCCGTTGTAGAAGTAAATATATTTGAAGAGATTAAATTGTTGATTGTAAGTAAGCGTATTGCTAAAGTCGAGGCCGGTTTGTTTGCTATCTAATACTTCAAACATTGAATGTTCCAATTTCTTTTTTGGATTACATCCTGTTGTAATCAGCAATAATAACAAGCCACAAAAAATGAATTGTGAAGTACTTTTTAAAGTCATTTTTCTTGCCTGTTATTTTTTATTTGAAACAATTGCGGTGGTTCGTTATTTACTGTAAATAAGATATAGCTTTTATTTTTTCCCTCTATTTCTTTAATGTCCTTTATTTCACCAGTAATGTTTAGGCCTGTTTTATTTTGTTCCAAAAATGAAAAATTATTATCGCCTGTGCTTATCATTACATCACCAAAGCTTGCATCAAGCCTTCCAAATTGCGGGGGAAAATTAAACTTATTACCCCCCGTGACAAGGTCTGGTTTATTATCATGATTTATATCTGTAACGCAGATGGCGTCTATGTTTGACAACTGCGCCATTGGCGGAAGTTTATGAACAGTAAAGTGTCCGTGCCCATCATTAATGGCAACAATAGAACTGCAGTAATCAAATAGTTTCTGCTCTGATTTATCTAATAACTGTTTATTAAATAGTTGTTGAACAGGCTTCACTGCATAATCGCTATTTTTCAAATTTTCTTTTTTCAAAAAAGGAAACTGCTCCGTAATATCTTTCTTCAAAAACACCGGCATATCTTTTCCATCTATTGTTTTTGTAATAAATGGGTCAACAGATGCATTCTGATCAAAATCATTCAGCCATAATTTTACCGGGTGAAGTGAATCAGGTTTGAAATAAAAATTTTCACCAATGTTTCCTATAATCAAATCTTCTTTACCATCGCCATTCATATCAGCAGTTGAGATGGTTTGCCACCATCCAAATAATTTATCAAGGCCTGTATTTTTTTTCTCGTCAAAAGTCTTTCCATTGTAAGAAAAAATTTTTGTTGGCATCCATTCTCCCGTTATAATAAGTTCTTTTTTATTATCACCATCTACATCAGCCCATACGGCACCTGTTACCATTCCTGCATGTGCTATGCCATCATTCATTTCCGGCGCTGCATTAGTAAAATGCCCATGACCATCATTTTTATATAAATAACTTGTTGGGGTTACGCCATAAGAATAAGGAACGCTGCGGCTCCCGACAAATAAATCCAAATCTCCGTCACCATCATAATCATTTGCAATCGCAACTGCAATGTTCATCGTATTTGCCGGAAATGCTTTTGCATCAAGCGTGAAATTTCCTTTGCCATCATTTTTATATAATCTATGCTCGAGTTGCCTGCTGCCAGGAGAAACGTTATTGCCTCCGGAACCAATAAATAAATCAAGATCGCCATCTTTATCGCAATCAAAAAACCAAACAGCTACATCTTCAAAATCTGCAAACTGGTTGAATACAGGTTCCTCTTTTTTTATAAAACCATTTTCAGTTTGCAAATATAATTGCCCCGCCTCACCTGTAGCGCCACCTATATATACATCTTCCAGCCCATCACCATTTACATCTCCCTTTGCAATGTGCGGCCCTTCTGCCGACAGCATTTCCGGAAGATTTCTTTCAGCATAGTAATCAACGTAGTCGTCTTCGTTATGTTTATCCATATTGGTTTGTAGCCGTTGTAGTAAGGTTTCATTAGAAGTTTTTTCTCCGGAATAAAGGTTGCCTTTTGCTAAGGGCTTTTCTATCGTATAAACTTTGTTTATCGCAGGCTGAATATATTTGACATAAGTTCTGTCGGGCCATATTATCAGCATAGAGTCAACAGATGCATTTTTTCCAATACCAATAATTTGCTTATAATCTACAGATGACTGGAAGCCGCGACTGGACGATATTTCACGCGAAAAAATATTTCCATTTTTATATATTTTTATTTTGCTGCCTATTGCAAAAGTGTTTTTCTTATCACCTTTCAACATGACACTGATAAAATTATTTTTATTTTCTTCCCGTGAATAATTGCGATAAATAAAAGCCGGTTGGTTCTCATTGTTTATAACGAGGTCAAGATCACCATCGTTGTCAAGATCGCCGTATGCAATAGCATTGGAAAAGCTTGGCTTCGAAAAGCCCCATGCTTTTCCCACATCAGTAAATTTAAGATTACCATTATTTCTGAAAACGCGGTTTGGTAAAGGCGTAACAGGGAGTTGTTTTACCACTTCATCCATATCCGCTTTTTTTCCTGTGGAAACCATGGCCTGATAAACATCGTTATAAAAAAAATTCAGGAAATCAAGATTACCGAGATCTTTATTAATTCCGTTGCAAACAAAAATGTCATTCAAGCCGTCATTGTCAGCATCAAAAAATAAACTGCCCCAGCTCCAGTCAGTACCAGAGACGCCACTGTAATTTCCCACTTCACAAAACGTTCCATCACCATTATTTAATTGCAAACAATTTTTTACAAACTGGTTATAGAGTCCTGCCTTTTGCTTTTTTGCATATAGGTCATAAGTATCGAAAGTGCCTGTAGTCTTCAGACGATAGTCATCATCAGGAATCATGTCAGTTGTAAAAATATCAGGTTGGCCGTCGTTATTAATGTCTGCAATATCACTGCTCATAGACGACATGCTTGTTTTCTGCACGCGATTTTCCAGCTCATCTTTAAATGTTCCATTTTTTTGATTGATGTATAAATAGTCCCTTTCAATAAAATCGTTACCGACATAAATATCCGGATAACCGTCACCGTTA
>JBBPZF010000504.1:0-2740 GCA_038199105.1 Chitinophagales bacterium
ATCTTTCAGAAATTAAAACCACGGAAATAACACTCGTACTTCCTTCGGTTACAACAGCAAAAAAAAAGCATGTCTCCGATTTAATAGTTATAGACGCCCGCTTTGATACTTCTTCTTATGGCTTGTATCAAAATTATCCTAACAAATATTACTCAATTGTGAGCGCTAAAAGTGCAGCAGACGATGTGAGGGATTTTCTGAGAAATTACCTGGAGCTAACACCAATTAATAATAGCGGCGATAATAAAATAATAATGGTAATCAAAAAGCTGTGGGCAACTTCAGCTCTGCAGGGAGAAACGGACAATGAATCTGAAAGCAGTCCAGGTGAAAGGGGTGGTGTTATTGCAAAATTTGAATTCTATTATAGTAACGGTGAAGGCTACTCGCCGCTATATAGATTTGATACAACAATTGGCGGTTTAAAATCCATGAAAAGGGATGCGGCGGAATACATTTCCAACGTGCTTGCTTTATCGGTCAAACAGCTACTTACATCCGGCTTAACAGCGCTTTCCCTTCCGGTAAGAATTATGTCTTTAAATGAAATAAGGACTTATAGTAGCCAACAGGCCAATATTCCAATTGTTATTGCAACGGTTTATAAGAAGGGGGTTTATAAAACATTCGAGAATTTCACAATGAATAATCCCTCCATCCTTAATTATGAAATAGAGGAAGATAAACTTACAAAAACGATTTTTTTAAATGATGGACAGGGTGCGTATCCTGTTAGAGATCTGTGGGGATATTGCGATGGCAGTCATATCTATATCAATTCGGCTGACAATTATTTTGAGCTGGTAAAAAAAGGTAACACTTTTATTTCCAACGCGGCCCGTTCGCTTTCAAGACGACGCCACGTGAAAGCAGGGAATGTACTTATGCTCGGCGTTGTAGGTGGTGGTATAGGCAGAGGCAATAAAAAAACTACGTATAGCCTTAGCCGTAAGCTTTACGAATTGGATATGGACACAGGTGAATTACTTTAACTTTCTTCTTTAGTTTCCTCATCGTCTTCTTTCGGAAATTACTATTCTTCAGCAATTATAAGGTGAGCAGGATTTTTTTAAAAGTCATTCATCTTATTTGTCCCATTGGGGTTTTCACGACATTCACTATCAATGAAAAAATACTTACGTGAAACCCCGATGTGACATATTCATGGCATTAGCTTCCTTCTGGATTTTTTTGCAATTAATATCATCAAGATGTCGGATATTGATTTGAGCAAGCTAAAATAAATTTCGTTGCTCTCCGCACGGCGGGTTTACTGCCAGAGACTTGATTGGGACTTAATCCTCCTCACTTCTTTCCCTTTACAGCAGGCAATTAGCGTACTATGGAAACCTCCAACCGGGTGTACGATTTCATACACCTGCTGTTCATAAGCGTACACCTTCCAAAATAACTACAGCTGTAAACGCTTGCTGTCAATGCTTTTTCGCATTGGCATGATGGTTGAAAACCGAAGGAAGTATTTGATACTTTATAAAACAAAAAGTATAGCCATGATAAAAAATTATTTAAAAATCGCCTTTCGAAATTTAATACGGCATAAGGCTTTTTCAATTATAAATATTTCCGGTCTTGCCATCGGCATAGCATCGTGCCTGTTACTTTTTACAGTTGTAAAATATGAATTGAGTTATGATAAATTTCAACCCAATTATAAAAGAATTTATCATGTGGTAACACAAGATAAATTTTCAGATGGAATGACTTATAACCCGGGAATACCTGTGGCTGCTTTAGATGCTTTGCGCCTGCAAATACCTGGCGTTTTATTTGCAGCTATCAATGCAAACTTTGGAAGCCAGGTTACTATCAGTAGCTTCGGCAACACCTCTCCTGATAAAAAATTTATTGAAGAAACAGGCCTTTTCTTTTGCGAGCCAAAATTTTTCCAGGTATTTAAATATAACTGGCTCCAAGGTAATGCTGCAGTTTTAGCTGAGCCGAATACGGTAGTACTTACACAAAAGGTTGCTGAAAAATATTTCGGTAGCTGGAGAGATGCCATTAATAAGACGATCAAACTTGATAATGCAATACCATTGAAGGTTGCAGGTATTTTACACGATGTTCCGTCTAATACTGATTTTCCTTTAAGCGTATTGATTTCTTATGAAACTTTAAAGAGTAATGGTGATAAGTATATTTATCATAATGATTGGAACACGCTGTCCAGCAATTTCCAGGTATTCGCTTTGCTTCCGGAACATGTAAAAGAAGCGGATGTAAATAAAAATTTAATTCAATTTAGCAAAGAGCATTATAGTGATAAAAGGGCATCTGCAAGATTGAATTTTCTTCAACCATTAAGTGAACTGCATTTTGATAAACGTTTTGATATTTTCGGAACGCATATTACCAGTATATCTGTATTGTGGACGTTATCATTGATAGGAATTTTTATTATAATTATGGCATGCATCAATTTTATAAATCTTTCAACAGCGCAGGCTGTGGGAAGGTCGAAGGAGATTGGCATAAGGAAGGTATTGGGCAGCAGCCGTAGACAATTGTTTTTCCAGGTGATGGGCGAAACAGGTTTAGTAGTTATCATTTCAGTTCTGTTGGCGATTGGCATTGCATCATTGTGCCTGCCTTTCATAAAACATATTGCCTCTATAGAAGAGAATCTTGGTTTATTGAACCTCCCTGTTTTATTTTTTACGTTAATACTTATTGCCGTTGTAACCATTCTATCAGGCTTATATCCTTCATTGGTACTTTC
>JBBPZF010000505.1:0-2045 GCA_038199105.1 Chitinophagales bacterium
AATTATTGATCCAGTTCACAAAATCTTTTTTTATTTCATCGCTCCAGCGGCTATCAATTTGCCCAGCTAAATATTTCTTTTCTTTTAAACGCTGAAACCCAAACTGGTCGCGCAATGCAATTACTTCAGATGATATCACCAATTCGTCTATAAGATTGGCAGGAATGAAAATGGTTCCATATTGGTTTGCCAGCACGACATCGCCGGGCAAAACAATTGCACGTCCCACGCGGATGGGTGCATTGATAGATGTGAGCATTTCCTGTTGAAGATAGGATGGGTCAACTCCCCTTATCCAGCCATTAAATCCTTTGATTTCTTTTAGCCCGGCCAGGTCTCTTACGGATGCGTCGAATATGACGCCATTTTGTGAATTGGCATAAATGGCATTACCAAGATTAGAGCCTATTAATGTGCCATCAATAATTCTTCCATAGCCATCGGCAACATACACATCGCCCGGTTGTAAAATATTTATCGGCCATGAATTAGTGCCGCCAGAGGAATCCCGTCCTTCCGCAACACCTGCATCCTTCACAACTTTTATTAAGTCAGGCCTTGAAGGCATATACTGTGCAGTCACTACACGGCCAGTCATTACGCTATCAGGATTTATTATTTGCCAATTTCCCTCATACTGGTTTTGAAAACCTTTGCCACGCAAATATCCCCAGGCTTCTTCCATGGCAACATGCTTCAGTCTTTTTAAAATTGCATCAGAAACTTTTGGCCGCCCATCTGCAAAGCGGTCTCCCTTCCATTCGGAAGTAAGGGCTTTGATGTATTCGGGTGAAGAGCCGACTCTTTGTGCTTGGGTAAAAAAAATTGCCAGGGTGAATGATGCGAGTAGCAATAATTTTTTTTTCATGAGTGTTTGGGTATTTATTTTATTTTATTTAGAATTTTTCAATTACTTGTTGTTGTTTTTAAGAGGCCTTCGTGTTGCCACGGCCTTCAGGCCGTGGGCACCAGTCAATAACTTTAGTCGGCTTCAGCCGAAATTCATTTTTTGCGATAAAATGGCTTTAGAACTTTTTTTGGCTAAAGCCAATAACTTTTATTTTTAATCCACGGCCTGAAGGCCGTGGCAAGTGATTGCTGGCTTGCGATTCTTTTGTAATGCCCTTTCCCAAATGTTTTGTCTTTTAGTCTTGCTCCTGCAAGGGTTTTATTTTGCCACGGCCTTCAGGCCGTGGACGGTTTAAGAACTGCTATTGGCTTTAGCCAAAATATCTTTTTTTATAAAATGTGTTTTTTTGGCTAAAGCCATCCATTTTTATTTTTCACCCACGGCCTGAAGGCCGTGGCTATTGAATAATTTCAAAATCATTGGCGGTTAAAAATTCCTGGTATTCTTCCGCAAAGGTTTTCTTTTTGTGATGTTGTTCCTGGTTTAAGATATATCTTCTTACTTTATCAATTGCGGAATAGCTGACTGATAAAGCGATATATTCATCTTGCCATTCAAATTTATTTTTGAGGATTTTTTTCTTGTTTGCCCAATTAGAAGATTCTCCTTTTATAAGCATGGCAGCTTTAGCTATCGTTTGTTCTCTGCCTAAAGAGACAAGCAAATGAATATGATCAGATACACAATTCAAAGTATCAATAAAAATCTTTTTTTCAATACTATTCTCTTTTATATGAGAAAGCAACGCAGGTTTGAACTCCTTGCTGATAATATGTTCACGATTTTTGGTTGCCCATATATAATGGATTAGTATTTTAGTATAAGGCATGGCTGTTTTTTATTTTGGCTAAAGCCGTTAATGTTTGTCTTTTTATCCACGGCCTGAAGGCCGTGGCAATTGAATGCTTAATCTTAATTTTAATTCAACCCTTTCGTCGCTTTTTTTAATTTTTTTGCAATAGTTTTTTAATCTATCATGGTTTTTAATTTGCCACGACCTTCAGGTCGTGGATTGCTTTAATTCTTGTTATTGGCTTTAGCCGAAATAGTTCTTGATAAAATCAGTTTAATTATTTTTGGCTAAATCCGTTAATATCTATCTTTTATCCATGGGCCTAAAGGCCGCGGATATTGA
>JBBPZF010000506.1:0-9869 GCA_038199105.1 Chitinophagales bacterium
AAAGGTAATTCTTCGTTGAATTCATTTTTCAGCGCTTTCTGTTCTGCATCACTTCGGTTAAGATCTTCAAAATTTTGCCAATACTTTTTTTCCATAATATGTAAATGTGCTAATGTGCTAATTAGCCAATTAGCTAATTCTTTAAAATCAATTCATTCTTTCAATTTCTTAATTATCCCATCGGCTACTTAGCCAATTAGTAATTAATAGTGACATTTCTGGCACTCAGTACCACCGATCTTTTCAACCGTTACACTGTCATATTTTCCTTGTTGTATATCCTGGTGAAATTTCTCGTAAATGCTGTAGAATTTATTACCATGTCCTTTATCATCGTTAAACTGAACATTAGTAGTACGGTGACAGTTAACACACCAACCCATACTTAAATCAGCAAACTGCTTTACTTCGCCCATCTTTTGAATTTCTCCATGACATGTCTGGCAAGCCACACGGCCTACTTTTACGTGCTGTGAGTGGTTGAAATAAACAAGATCAGGTAGATTATGAATACGTATCCATTCTATTGGAGTGCCTGGCTTATCGTATTTTTTAAGATCAGGATTCCATCCTGCATATTTGTATAGTTTTTGGATTTCTGCGTTAGGATTTACTGAAGTTCCGTCTTCGCGAAAAAGCGGCTCACCTGCATATTCTTTAATAGCCTTATGACAATTCATACAAACATTTACAGATGGAATATTTGAATGCTTGCTATCCTGGGCACCGCTATGGCAATAGAGGCAACTAATTTGATTAGTACCTGCATGCACTTTGTGGGAATAATAAATAGGCTGAACGGGCTGATAACCTTGTTGCCGCCCGAGCCCCATGGCACCTTCTACAAGAAAATAGCCTCCAACCATAAAGAGTACAATTACCACCATAAGCAAATAAGCTTTGTTACGGTAAAACGGTACTGGGTGAGGAGATTTGATGCCTTCTTTTTCGTCGGTAAGTTTTTTCAAGTTGCTGTTTACCTGAACAAGTGTTAGACCAATAACAGCTAATATCAGCGTAAGTAATCCATATAAAATTGAATTGTCCGATGTAGTTCCGCTTGTATCCGCCGCTACCCCTTTTGTACCGGAAGGTGGTTCATATTTATTTGCCCAATCGAGTATGGCGTCGATTTCTTCTTTTTTTAAACCGGGGAAGGCGGTCATCACGGTACCACCCGCTGCACTCTTTAGAGTTGCTGCGTAAGGATCGGTATTTACCATTGTGGTTGTATTCGCCACCCACTTATATACCCAGTCTTTCGAAGGTTCTCTTTCCCTGGCACCCTTAAGAGCAGGCCCCACATAAGTGGCATCTGGCTTATGGCAACTAGCACAGTTTGCTTTAAACAGACTTTCGCCATCTGCTGCAAACAAAAATTCCGGGGAAGAAATTAAAGCTATAAGGAAAAATAATGCGATTGTTTTTGAAAAAAGCCTGGTGAGTTGGTTCATACTCTGATTTCCTGTCTTATGATAATGATAGAATATCTTTGTTGGTTGCAAAAATAAGGCAGGATGTTGACAAACTGTTAACAAATTTACATTTTTTTTAGCCTTATCTGGCGTGGCTTTCAGGTGTTTTTATGAAAAAACAGGTGCTAACATATTTTTTTTTTATCATGCACAAAAGATGACAAGTTTAATGTATTGTTTAAATTATTATTTATGCAAATTCAACACCGGCTAACGTTTAATTAATGAACTTCAGTCCAATCGTCCTCAATAAATTTGTTTGCCAAGTTTTTCTTTTTGAACATAAAAAATTTACCCAGGGAGTTTTATATTTCCTTTAATTTCTATTTACTTTCGAAAGCAACGACTTTAAAATACCAGCATGAAAAAGATAGCAATATTTGCCTCAGGGAACGGGACGAATGCAAAAAAAATAATTGACCATTTTAAAAATTCTGATGTAATAAAAGTGAGCCTTATTGTTTGCAATAATCCCAATGCCGGTGTACTAAAAATAGCTAACGAAAAAAATATCCCTATTTTATTGGTGGAAAAAAATGAATTCCTAGATAGTGGTTACATAAAAGAATTAAATAATTACGGTATAGATTTTATAGTGTTAGCAGGTTTTCTTTGGAAGCTGCCAGTTATACTTATTAAAGCCTTCCAGGGGAAAATCATAAATATTCACCCAGCTTTATTACCGTCTTACGGTGGTAAAGGGATGTATGGAAATGCGGTGCATGAAGCAGTAATAAGAGCCGGAGAAAAGCAAAGTGGAATCACCATTCATTATGTGGATGAAATATATGATAACGGGGAGATAATTTTCCAGGCAACTTGCCCGGTAGAAGAAAACGACACGGCAGAATCTCTTGCACAAAAAATTCATTTACTTGAACACCGGTATTATCCGCAGGAAATAGAGAAGTTGTTGAAATAATGAATATTTTGTTCTCAAAAATTAACTTGATGTTTTTACCAACACTAAGCCAACACAAAAGAGAATTTCAGTTAGAGATACTATGAATTTTCGTTTCGAAAATAAGCCTTTCAGGGAATTAGCAGAGATGGATTCTTTAATTTAGTGCCTTGAAATATTACTGTGATGAAATACAAGAATCAATTTTCAGAACATTACAATGATTTATTAGAAGGCCAGTATGATTGCATTGACCGCATTGTACTCAATGCTTATTATCCCAAACTCCTGAACGGAGGTGGGTTGCGGGATTGGTGGCGGCTGCTTCATGGTGGTAATGATTCGGGGTTGAATACTGCATCATTAATGAATATGGCAGGCGTAATGAGCAAGCGGGTTCAGCAGTACTGTAAAAAGAAGAACATACCATTCGTCCATTATCAAACTGGTGAACGCAAACACGAAGATGCCGAAAAGCTAATACCTGCCGATTCTGCCTTTGAAGGTATTTTTGCCATCAAAATCGCATGCTAAAAAAGTGACAATTTGTTGTACGGTTTTTTGAACTTAGCGCCTAATCTTATTCAGCGATGCTGTATTTGCCATTGCTATTACATTACTTGTTATTGATTTAAAAGTTCCGGAAGTAGCCGAGCCGGTTACAGAAATCCAGGTGCTGAATGCCTTCCTGTTATTGTTGCCAAAATTAATAGGATTCTTGCTTAGCTTTTTACTGATCGGCCTTTACTGGACTATTCATCATCGCCTTTTCGGCTTTGTGATTGGATATACTCAGAAATTACTTTGGATCAATCTTCTCTTTCTTTTGGGTATTGTATTGCTGCCTTTTAGCACAGCATTTTACAGTGAATACACTTTTAATTTTCTTAAGACACCCATTATTACTTATTCTCTCAACTTTTGTTACATAGGAATTATGAGTTTTTACCTCTGGAAATATGTGAGCAACCCGAAACACAATCTTTCCGAAAACCTAACCATTCCCGTAGCAAATTATTATACGTTCAGGGCTATCGCTATTCCAATAATCTTTGCAATAATTATTATTGTATCCTTCTTTAATCCAAGAAGTGCCATATATATTCCACCATTCACACCGGTGATTATGTGGGCCATCGGGAAATATTTTAAAAATAAATTACGACTGAGTAAGTAAAAAGTTATTGACGGAGCCTTTGCTTTTGCGATCACACGCATTTCAAAAATGAGCGTTAAAAAAGGAACTGATTTGTGTTTTGATTAATCCATTAATGTAATATTACGCCTTATAATTTTTTTTTGAAAAGACAGCTACAATCAAAATTTTTTTTCCTGGCTTTGTTATTACAGGCATTTTGTATGTCAAATGTAAAGGCGCAGATCACTATTTCAGGAACTGTGTTTGATTCCACAAAGCTATATGTGGTGCCAAATGTAAATGTATCCAATACGTCTGGCCTTGCTACCATTACCGATTCCCTTGGAGCATATCATATAAATGTATCAAAAGATGATTCCTTAAGTTTTTTCTACCATGGAAAATCAACTGTAAAGTTTCCGGTAGAAACGATCAACAACTACAATTCTTTTGACATCTCCTTACGGGTACGCATAAACGATAAATATAAACTCTTAAAAGGCGTAACCGTTTTTGCAAATACTTACCACCGCGATTCTTTGGAGAACAGAATGTCTTATTCTAAAATTTTCGATTTTGATAAGCCGGGTATCAGTTCAAACTATGAGCCGGGCGCCGCCGCAGGCCTCGATCTCGATCAATTGATAGGCATGTTTCAATTTAGAAAAAACAAGCAAAATCTCGCTTTTCAAAAAAGGCTGCTTGAACAGGAACAAGACCATTATATAGATTATCGTTTCAGCTCAAAAGTTATTAATCGAATTACCGGTCTTCATGGAGACACGCTCACCAAATATAAAAAACTGTATAGGCCATCTTATTATTTTGTTGTCTCCAGCACGCTTGCCGAATTTTACGAGTACATTTTAAATACTTCTTATTCATTTAAAAGAGAAGAAGGCATACAATAATTGTATGCATAAATGATTACTTCTTTCTAACCTGACGTTGTAATACTTTTTGGAAAAAGTATCACTAATATAACTTCTTCAAAAGCTTTAAATAAAATTTCTCTTCTTTATTCTTTTTTCATTTAAAGATTGGCAAAATCTAATTTGGAAATTCCAACTTAAGGTAATTACTTTGTAATAACAAAATTGTATAAAATGGAGCTGTCAATAGTCAATATAGGAAACTCAAAAGGTATCAGACTTCCCAAAACTATTCTTGAAAAGTACAACATCAGTGATAAGATTGAGCTTGTGCTTGAGAAAGGCTATATTATTTTAAAACCCAAAAAAGAACCACGAAAAAATTGGGAAAAAGCTTTTAAGAAAATGCATGAAAATGGTGATGACAAGTTGCTAATAAATGATGTGTTTGAAGATGAAAATTTTGAAGAATGAAACAGTTTAACCAATATGACATTGTGTTGGTAAATCTTGACCCCACAGTTGGCAGTGAAATGAAAAAGACAAGACCGTGTGTAATTATATCACCTAACGAGATGAATAAATATTTACAAACTGTTGTTATCGCACCAATGACAAGTAGTTCAAAACCTTATCCAACCAGAATTGAAATAAATAATAAATCTGCAAAAGGTTGGATTGCTATTGACCAGATAAGAACAATAGACCGTACAAGAATTGTAAAAATTTTTGAGCCTCTAATAGAAAAAGAAATTCAAAGTTTAAAAAGCATAATCAAAGAAACATTCGTTGACTAAATAATTACCGCCAACAAAACTTTTAAAATCACAATCCTAATTCTGTATAAGGATCCCAAAACAATTTATCGAAGCCTGCAATCTTATCATCTTTCACTTCTATTTTTTCTTTCAATAATAATTCTTCCATAAGTGTTGGCGTTCCAAAATGGGCTTTGCCACTTAGCATTCCATTACGATTCACTACACGATGTGCCGGAACTTTTGGCCTGGCAACATGCGCTGCATTCATTGCCCAGCCTACCATACGTGCAGATAACTTTGTCCCAAGGTAATTCGCAATTGCGCCATACGATGTTACCCGCCCTTTTGGAATTTGCCGCACAACAGCATATACATCTTCAAAAAAATTGTATTGCTTTGTGGTGCTTCTTAGCGGTTCAGCTGTTGTATTTTTTTTCATTTTTTCTCTTCTCAAGTAGTTTACTTCTGTAAGGTTCTGCAACCATCTCGTAGTTGTATGGACAATTCAGGCAACCGTTGCCACAACAAAATCCCCTTGCAAGATGATACCGTTCTGTGAGCACCGTATTACCTTCTTCATTGTAATAATAATGAATGCCTTCAATGAATTTATCATTACTCATCAACAGCCATTTTTAAGGTTTCTTCAAGTTCATCATCTGCATTTATCATTTTTTCCGGCAAAGAAAAACAGAGATAAAAAACAGCGTTACTTTTCGCAATGTCAAGCTTTTCATAGTGCGTTTTTATCATAAGCTCAGGCGAAATATTTTTATTATCATGAATATTTTTTATGTCGGCGAATAGGTTAAGGCCGTATAATTCAACAACTGTTTTTGTAAAGTTATAAAGATTGGGAGAGTCTGTTTTTAAATGTATTTTACCATTCTGTTTTAGGAATTGATGATACAATCTTAAATAACGTGGATGCGTAAGTCTTTTATTTGCCTTTGATATTCTGAGCTGCGGATCGGGAAAAGTAATCCAGATTTCTTTCACTTCACCTTTATCAAAATAAGAATCTACCTGGTGAATTTGCGTGCGCAAAAAGACAACATTCGCAAGCTTATTTTCTAATGCAAACTTAGCTCCCACCCATATTCTGTTGCCTTTTATATCCACTCCTATATAATTATTTTCAGGCTTCAATTGCGCTAACCCTGTTGCATATTCACCTTTGCCACACGCAAGTTCCAATATTATCGGATGGTTATTTTTGAAATGCTCATACCAGTTACCAGCAATATCTTCCGGATATTCTAACACGTTGGAAAACGTTTTTATTTCTCCAAATCTTTTCAATTTCTTTTGGCCCATCGCCGCAAAAATAAGGATAGCAAAAAGTAAAATCACTGAAATGTCAGTTATTGATTTATACACCGAAATATTTATACTGCTAAAATTTCTCACCGCCGGAATTCCGGTGTTCACCGACTTTTTTCAATCATAAACCTAAATGGTGTTTCAGCCGATAAGGCTGCTGTCTACATTTGCGATAGAAAATAATTAAATACTCTTTTATGGAAAATACACCAAATGATTTGAACCGTTATGGCAGAAAGGGCATGCCGAGAATATGGAGCGGCCTCATATTAATTGCAGCCGGAGTATTGCTACTTGCTTATAAAATGGGTGCCCCAATTCCGGGTTGGGTATTTACCTGGCCTGTACTCCTTATTGCTATTGGTTTACTAACAGGATTTAAAAGCCGTTTTCAAAATCCGGGCGCCTTTATTATGATAGTAGTCGGTGGGGTTTTTCTAATTGATCAAATGAATCCTGCGCTTAATTTTCATAACTATATAGTCCCTGCTATTTTAATTGCGGTGGGGCTTATATATATTCTTCGACCAAAAAATAGTTGTAACAGAACGGTTCGCAAAAAATTTCGACATTCTAATTATAGCAGTTCATTTCCCGTTACTTCAGCCCCGGTAGCATACGTAGATACTAACGCTACTAAAATAAGTGAAGAGAATGCAGAGTACTTAGAAGTTAATGCGGTGTTAGGCGGCGTGAAAAAAATTATATTATCTAAAAATTTTAAAGGAGGAGAAATTACCTGCTTCATGGGCGGCGCAGAAATAAACCTTAGCCAGGCGGATATACAACATCCTGTAGTGCTTGAAGTAAACAATGTATTTGGAGGAACCACACTTGTAGTGCCGGCCAACTGGAATATAAAGAATGAAATTAACGTGGTGCTTGGAGGCGTGGAAGATAAAAGAAATATCAGCAATCAAATGCCTGATCCTTCGAAAGTAATGCTTCTAAAAGGCACTTGCGTATTCGGCGGGATAGAAATCTCAAATTATTAAATCATCTAAACGTTTCCCCGGGTTCAATAAACTTATTTTAATCTTATAAAATCAATTGTTATGAAATGGTATCTTGCTAAACTTGTTTATAGAATAATATGCGGTGATGGTGCTCACACGCCGCAATTTGATGAGCAGTTGCGTCTTGTATATGCCGAGGATGACCTGCATGCTTTTCAAAAAGCAAGAACATCGGGACATAGAGAGGAAGATAATTTTTTAAACAACAAGCAGAAACCTGTGCATTGGAAATTTATTGATGTGAGCGAACTGCACCCGTTGAATGAACTAAGCGATGGTACAGAATTATATTCCAGCATTTGCGAAGAAGAAGATCCCGAAAGATATACCAGGCTCGTGTATATGCGTGCATCGCATTTGCAGGAAAACTGTTGTTACAAAATATTTGGGATGAATTAAACATAATAAATGGCTGCATCTATCTTATCAGATAAAAGAATAAGAATATTCTTTGTAACATGGTGGGTCATGTGGATGGTATTGCAATATGTAATTCTTAAAGGAATTAATATTGATGACAAACACGCGATAATTGATAGTATCGTCAGTAATGTACTTCTCGCTTTGTGTTGTTTTTTTATCAGTTATAATATGAAGTTTTACCTGCCCAGGCAGGAGAAATATTTTTATATAATCGTTATAAGCTTTACAGTTTGCAGTATTTGGATGCTCCTGCAGCAAGGGGTAATGTGGCTCTTCCTTAGTGACACCGATCCTTATCGTCAATCAATCAGGGCTTCATGGACTATCAGATTTGGTGCAGCTTTTTTATTGGTAAGCAGTGTAAGCATGTTTAGCCTGATGTGGTACGGCCAAGAGGAAAGAAAATTTATGGATGAAAGAAAAACAGAAGCAGAAAAATTGACACGCGAAGCAGAGCTATTTAAATTGCGGCAACAGTTGCAACCCCATTTTTTATTCAATAGCCTTAACTCAATAAGCGCACTTACAAGCACGCAACCTGAAAAGGCAAGGCACATGATTCATCAGCTTAGTGATTTTTTGCGGGGCACGCTTAGGAAAGATGAACAACAATGGAGTACGCTGGCAGATGAAATTGAACACCTTCAATTATATCTTGAAATAGAAAAAGTAAGATTTGGCCACCGGCTGCAAATAGCAATAAATTACAAAGAAGAAATTTTACATTTTAAAGTGCCGGCCTTGCTTTTACAGCCCGTGTTTGAAAACGCAATAAAGTTTGGGCTCTATGATACTACAGGTGAGGTATTAATATCGCTCGATGCTATTGCAGAAAATAATTATTTAAAAATTGAAATAAAAAATCCTTTTGATCCGGAAACTTCACAACCTCTTAAGGGAACAGGTTTTGGTTTATCCTCCATAAAAAGAAGATTGTTTTTATTGTTTGCAAGACAGGATTTATTAAACACAGCAAGAGATAATGACCATTTTATTACAACTATACTTATACCACAAATAAATGTATGAATGCTATTTTAATTGATGACGAACCGCTGGCACGAAGTATTGTAAAAGAATACCTGCAACAATACCCGGAAATAAATATACTTGCTGAATGTGATGATGGCTTCCAGGGAATGAAAGCAATACAACAGAACGAGCCGGATTTAATTTTTCTCGATATACAAATGCCTAAGATAAATGGTTTTGAAATGCTGGAGTTAATTGACAATCCTCCTGCTGTAATCTTTACCACAGCTTTCGATGAGTTCGCTATTAAAGCATTTGAATTGAATGCTGTTGATTACCTTCTTAAGCCATTTAGTAAAGAACGCTTTGATAAAGCAATCAAAAAACATTTGCAAAATTTTACTGTCGGTCAAACACAGCAAGTAGTTGAGTCCGCAGCGCATCTACCTGCTCAACAACACCGGGTGGTGGTAAAAGATGGAAATAAAATAAAAATTATTCCTGTAGCGCAAATTCATTATCTGGAAGCCGCCGATGATTATGCAAAAATAGTGACAGCAGATGGGCCATTCCTTAAAAAGCGCACAATGAATTTTTTTGAACCGTCTTTAAACAATTATCACTTTGTAAGAATTCACAGATCTTATATTGTAAACACACAACTCATTACGCGTATTGATGCTTACGAAAAGGACAGCCATTTAGTTATTTTAAATACAGGGGCAAAACTCCCGGTAAGCAAAGCAGGATACGCAAGATTAAAAGAAATCCTGGGAATATAGGGCTAATCACGGCCCATCATTTGTTTTAAAAGAGTTTTTTCTACCACAATAAAAAACGACTGTGGAATAATTGATACCGATACCCCTCAATCTTCTAACCCGCCAATTAGGAAACTGATTATATTTTCAGTCTTACATTGTGCATATCTCATTATTCTGTTAACTTGTGTAGTTGTAAATCAACAGATAGAAGCTCAGATTTAAAT
>JBBPZF010000507.1:0-3894 GCA_038199105.1 Chitinophagales bacterium
AATATCTGCTTCCAGCGGGTAATGATCAGAATAAGGGACATGTATCACCTGCATCTGATCTATAGTAAATTTTTTATCAATTAGTATATAATCAATTCGCAACGTAGGGGAAATAAACCGGAATGTCCTGCCTATAAAAAAGCCTGTTTTAAGAAAAGCATCCTGCAGATTTTGTTTCACTTTAAAATAAGTATTTGAATTGGGGACATCATTAAAATCACCACAAACAACTACAGGATACGGGCTTGCTTCAATCTGCCGGTGAAGTATTTCGCCCTGGCTATAGCGATAGGCATACCCCGTTTTTAATTTAGAAACAATGGTCCTTGAATCTTTAAGGCCTTCTTTGTCCCTGTGTTTTATTTTGGTGAGGCTTTGGTACTCCTCCGCTTTAAACCGCACAGACTGAAGATGTGTCGCTATTATTCTAAAAGTTTTTTGCTGAACTTTTATGTCTGTATAGAGGAGATGTTCTGCCGAAGTGTTTTCGCCATAGCTAAAGTAAGCGGAATCAATGATAGGGTACTTTGAAAAGATAGCTACTCCATTTTCATATTGATTTTCAAACATTGCTGATGAGACAAAATAATGGTAGGGATATCCCATTTTTACAAATGCAATAATGTTTGCATCATAACCAGAGGCTTTGGCCGGCTCAAAAAATTCTTCGAAACAAAGAATATCAGCATGTTGCTTTTTTACTAAATCCAGCATCAGCGGGCGATAGCTTGTGCCACCATTTTCTTCTTTGTTGCTTTCGTCCCAACTCTTAACGTTCCACTGCAACACCCGCAACGTATTTTCTTTTTTTTCTGCCTCAAACTTTTTTGGAAAATGAAAGCCAAATGTGGCAATAATTTGTTGCATCCCCAGCAACAATACAATAATTGAAACCCAGCACCACCTTGATCTTGCAAGCGCCCATACAATAATAAAAAATATAAGCCCGAATAGCAGCAAGGGAAATATGAGCCCCGTTATCGCTATGTACCAATATTTGCCGGTATCTATGTAGGGGATAATGCATACCAATAAATAAAGAGTAATTATGCAAACATTTATAAAAATAAAAATGCCTTTTAAAATGTTCGCCGCCTGCTTTCGCATTTAAGTAGGTATGGGTTAAAGAATTTTTGCGTGCAAAGATTATCATTATAACTGAATCTTTTTAGGATGTTTGTGGTTAAGCCACGTTATTTTTTTCTAAAATAAAATTCTTTAAAATGATGAAGAAAGAATTTGTGTAATGCCAGGGAAGAAATATAATTCCTGAAAATGAAAGCAGCGCTTTATCGGCGGGAGCTTAAACTTTCAATAATTATTTTGAGGGTTTTGTCGTCAATACTTTCACACTCCGATTTATCAAAATCGTCAATAAATAAACTTCATTATTTTCTGTCACTACGGTTTGCGGCTTGCCGAAGTGCGGGTTTGTAGCAGTAAAGTTAATATGAAGCACAAAGGCTGAACCTTGCACAAATGTTTCTACGAGGGCCGTTCAGCCCGCCTTTTGCCAAACCGATACTAGCGGTTCGTTGTTATTTCTTGCTTTCAACAATGGCTAAATTATTTATTATTTTCCATTCGTTGTCAGCGTCTAATACCAATGAATTGTATGAAACAAAATTATTTTCAGAACTTTCCAGTCGAAGTTTTACACTTGCAATTGTTTCATTTTCGTCAATATTTTCTATTGTCATTGTCCTTGGCAAACCACCAAAAACACCTTCCCTGATATTAGAAAGATATTTTTGTTTGTCAATTATGGTTACTCCTTTTGTCCCCATAAAACCGTTATTTGTTACTCGAAAATTCTTATGAAGCACTTTGTCCAAAGTCTCTATATTGCTTTGGTCGCCACCTTTTACAAAATCCGTTATCGCTTGTCTGATTCTATCTTTCTCCATTGTTTAATATTTTAATTTTTAATGAATTGGCATGAAGTTGTTTGTTTCTTTATAATTCCGACTAACATTTGGTCAAACACTTGAGCCCGCAAAGTTTTTCTCCAGGAAAAGGTTTTTGTTATAGCTATTACCGTTGATATCAGAACAAAAAGCTCTCAAGGCTCCTTCGCAGATAAAATAAACCTTTCGTGAAATCTGCCATTCCCTTAGCAGGATTTCCCCCTTTTTCGGGCGTTTGGAATTGGATGTTTTCTTTTATGAGTAACCATGATTCATTAGAAATTGAAGAATAGCTCTCAAACTTCGATTTAAGATCTGCTATATATCTTTCTTGCTCAATCATTTCCCTATTGCTTTTTTTCATCATACTTTTTTATGATTTGATTTTCAAAAATTAAAATAATTTTCTTTTTTGCCACAATGTTTTTTCCAATGACCGCTAAGGAATTAGAGTTACTCAAAAATAAATTGATCAAAAAGGGGATGGGCTAATAGAAGTCCAGCCACCATCTATCATAAGCGTTTGACCCGTGATATGCCTCGCATCGCTTGATACGAGGAACAGGGCAGCTTTTGCGATATCAATTACTGATGCAGGCCTGCCTAACGGGGTAATACCTGACCATACTTTTTCATAATTCTCATCTTCCTGCGTTCGTTCCGTAAGTGTTGCGCCAGGCGCAATTGCATTAATGTTTATTTTAAAAGGGGATAATTCTATTACCAGGTTTTTAGCAAGCATTTCCAAAGCGGCCTTGCTCATACCATAAGCAGCAAGATTTTTATGCGCCTGGTGCCCTGTTACTGAAGACATAAATAATATGGAGCCGCCTTCTTCTTGTTGTTTCATTTGTTTTGCTGCTGCTTGTGCAAGAAAAAAACTTCCGCCCAGATTAACCTGCATTACTTTAAAAAAAGATTCAGGGGTATAGGTTAAGAAATCGCCGAACAATGTAATGCCCGCGTTTGCAATTACGATATCAAGGCTTCCAAATTCGGCAATTGCCTTTTCTACCATTTGATCTATTACATGCAAGTCGCCTCATCTCCGGCATGCGCAATGCAATTATTATTTTTCTGTTGCATTTTATTTGCAATGTCGTTCGCGAGAAAAGTATCTATATCATTTAATATAACGTTTGCACCTTCGTTTATTAACTGCCTGCAGATTTCTAAACCAATGCCCTGGCAATCTCCTGTTACAATGGCTACTTTGTTTTTAAAATCCATGCCTTTTTTTATTTGTTGATTTTCTTATTAGAGAATCTTTTAAAGAAAAATTTATACTATAAACAAATGACTATGGCTGAAATAATTGGCTTTACTGCAAAGGCCAAAACTTTTTATTTTTTCATTTCCAATAATCATAAGATAAATTTGCATGCATTTACAATACACCTCTGCATTCAGTAAAACATAAAAATTAAAATCCTAAATGACAGGCCAACAGATTCGCAGGCACCTAAAAATAGCATTTGACAGAATACGAAGTGAAAAATATAAACAGAATCTTTTACAGGCCATTCCTTTTTGGGTAGCATCCCTCATCACCGGTTTGATCGCAGTTTTTTATTCCCGCATTTTTGCTTTTTTAGAAGGCCAGACTTTTGTGATCATTGGTCATCATAGATGGATGATATTTATTTTAACCCCTGTATGCTTTTTAATTGCGTGGTGGGTAGTAGTAAGGTTTGCGCCGTATGCCCGCGGCAGCGGGATACCGCAAGTAATGGCGGCGATAGAACTGGCCAATCCGCGGTATAATAAAAAGGTAGAAAAGCTTCTAAGCATTAAAATATTCTTTGTAAAAATAATTTCGAGTTTTGTAATGATACTCGGTGGTGGCGCTATCGGACGGGAAGGCCCAACCATTCAACTTGCAGGTACGGTATTCCGAAAGGTGAATGAATGGCTGCCCGAATGGTGGCCGAAAATTTCCAAGCGCAATATGATTATGACGGGCGCCGCTGCAGGTTTGGCTGCTGCT
>JBBPZF010000508.1:0-2063 GCA_038199105.1 Chitinophagales bacterium
AGTCCGCGTACTGATTCCGATACGCTTTGCGGATTGATCGCAGGATATATAACTCACCCGAATGTAGCAGGCGCTACCATTCTAAGTTTAGGATGCCAAAATGCGCAAATACACATGCTAAAAAGGGAGATTGAAAGAAGGGAGCCAAATCTCAAAAAGCCTTTAATTATTCTTGAGCAACAACAGGAAGGCACTGAGAAAAAATTAATTGATGAAGCCTTGCGACAAACTTTTGCCGGGCTTATTGAAGCCAATAAAACAGAAAGAAAACCCGCTTCAATTTCTAACATGTGCATAGGGCTCGAATGCGGTGGCAGTGATGGTTTTAGTGGTATATCAGCAAACCCATCCGTTGGTTATGCTTCTGATCTTTTGGTAGCATGTGGTGGAACCGTTATCCTCTCCGAATTTCCTGAATTATGCGGTGTAGAACAGGAGCTAAGTGACAGATGTGTTACTGCCTCTGTTGCTGAAAAATTTTTGTACCTGATGAAAACTTATAATGCACGGGCTGAAAAAGATGGAAGTGGATTTTATGCAAATCCAACAGAAGGAAATATAAAGGATGGTCTTATTACTGACGCCATTAAGTCTGCAGGAGCCGCTCGTAAAGGGGGCACATCACCTATAACAGACGTGCTTGATTATCCTGAAAAATGTACGCAGCCCGGCCTTAACTTAATGTGTACTCCCGGCGGCGATGTAGAAAGCGTAACAGCAATGGAAGGTGCAGGCGCTAATCTTATTTTATTTACGACGGGCCTTGGTACACCTACCGGAAATCCTGTTGCACCAACTATCAAGATTTCTTCAAACACGGCTTTGTATAATAAGATGACGGATATTATTGATATTAATTGTGGTAATATTATTGACGGTGAAAGCACCATAACTGAGATGGGAGAAACAATTTTGAATTATGCAATTGAAGTTGCAAGTGGCAGTGCGGTTCCGAAAGCAGTTGAATTGCAGCAGGATGATTTTATTCCATGGAAGCGTGGCATATCATTATGAGTGATTCAAATAATCAAGCACGAAAACATGATTGCAATTGAACAACGATCACATCATTCGTCTTTAATGAAATTTATTTTACTTGTTATTTTATTATTTTTTTTTGCTGCCTGTAACCGGCCGCACACTCTTTTCAGTAAACTTTCCTCTTCTCACACTGGCATAACTTTTAATAATAACATTGTTGAAAATGATTCTATAAACCCTCTCGATCTTTCATTTCTTTATAATGGAGGAGGCGTGGCAGTCGGGGATTTTAATAATGATGGATTGCCGGATCTTTATTTTACCGCAAGCACTACAGAAAATAGATTATACCTGAACCAGGGCAATTTGAAGTTTGAAGATATTACCGCCGTTGCAAAGGTTGGAGGAAAAGGAGAATGGTGCAATGCCGCATCGGTAGTGGATATAAATAACGATGGACTTCTGGATATTTATGTTTGCACAACTATTAAACAAGACCCGAAACAAAGAAGAAATCTTTTATACATTAACCAGGGTTTAAATAAAAATAAGATCCCTGTATTTAAAGAAATGGCTGCAGAATATGGCCTGGCCGATACAAGTTTTTCTGTTCATGCAGCTTTCTTCGATTATGATAATGATGGTGACCTTGATATGTATCTCGTTACCACCAAACTTGCAAAAAGAGAAAGTGTATCATTCAGTTCGAACTCAAACGGCGACACGTCAAACGCCGATGTTGACAAGCTGTTTCGAAACGACTGGAACGATTCTTTAAAGCATCCGGTATTTACAGATGTATCAAACCAGGCGGGTATTACAGAACATGGTTTTGGTTTAGGCATCTCCGTTGTTGATGTCAATAAAGATGGCTGGAAGGATTTGTATGTAACCAATGATTTTTATGGAAGCGATCACATGTATATCAATAATGGCAATGGAACTTTTACCGATAAAGTGAAAGAATATTTCAAGCATACATCCCAAAATGCAATGGGTAATGATGTAGCTGATATTAATAACGATGGCTTGCCTGATGTAGTTGCTGTAGACATGAACCCGGAAGACAATTACCGCAAGAA
>JBBPZF010000509.1:0-7119 GCA_038199105.1 Chitinophagales bacterium
ATAAAATTTTTTCACATTGTAACCATCAAACCTGTCCAGCCCAAAGTGAGTGGCAATCCATATATATCCAAGCTTATCCTGAATAATATCATTGGCATCGGTATGTGATAAACCTACATCAACTGTGAGGTAATTAAATCTGTAAGGAAACGATTGACTATATGCAGGGCTTGTGCCTGAATAAATACAGGTGCTTAGTAAAATAAAAACCTTAAGGATGCCTGGTCTCTTTTGCGACCTAAAGCAACATTTAAATTTATTTAAGAATATAAGCAGAAAAATATTCATTTGTTGAGTGGACTAAAAGACTAATACCTGGAATTTTTGAACCACCCGGCAAGGTGTTTAACTTTCAGAATATATTGTAAAAATAAAATAGTTTGGAGTAATAATTTCCTTTGCATTTTACAATGATTGGGCTATCATTTTTTTCTAAAAAATGTGATATGGATTATTGTACTACAAAAATGTACGATAATTACATACCTTGTATCAGTAATTAACATTATTTTGCCATATCCAATTATCCTCACGGACAAACCTTTTGCTTAATAATTTTTTTGTCACTGACGATTAACGATTACTTGATTACCAAAGCTTATATGAATTTCAAATAAATATTTTACGACGAATGCTTTATCGGAAATTAGAAACGAATGGGTAAAGTACATACATTCTACAAACCTATATTCAACCATAACCCAAATCAAATCGACAAAATGAAAAAACAAACGATTGTCTGCGATTCTGGTGGCCTATCAAGGCACCACCTTCTGCAACTGCTAAGAAAAATTCTTATTGTTCCCCTGATTTTGTTTTGCTTTTCAGCTTCTGCCCAACAAAAAGTGCATGTGACAGGCTCAGTTAAAGATGAAAAAGGAAATCCTGTGGAAAATGCAAGTGTTGTGGTAAAGGGCACTAAAGGGGGAGCAACAACAGATGCGAATGGAGCATTTTCACTTGATGTTCCCAGCCAAAAATCTACACTTGTTGTTTCCAATATCGGCTTTCAGACACAAGACATTTTTGTTGGAAAAACAACTAATTTTTCAATCAATCTTAATGCCAGCGCAAACAGCCTCAACGAAGTGGTGGTTGTAGGTTACGGCACACAGAGAAAAGTTACTGTGACCGGTGCAGTCTCCCAGGTTAAGGGAAGCGAATTGGAAAAAACCCCTACTGTTAACTTATCAAATGCCCTCGTTGGGCGCTTACCCGGCATTAGTGCAGTTAATTCGTCAGGGGAGCCGGGGTACGATGGTTCTAACATTCGTATCAGGGGCACCAATACTTTTGGAAACACCTCTGCACTTATAGTGGTAGATGGTGTGCCTGACGTGGCGGGTGGGTTAGAGCGGTTAAACCCCGCAGATATAGAAACTATGTCTGTATTGAAAGATGCTTCTGCAGCTATTTATGGTTCCAGGGCTGCCAATGGTGTAATATTAATTACAACAAAACATGGCAAAACCGGCAAGCCCCGTTTGTCTTATAATTATAATCATGGGTGGGCTCAGCCGACCCGCATAGCTAAGATGGCCAATGCTTTGGAGTATATACAACTTAATGAGGAGATTACTATATTCGATGGAGTTCCCCCTGCTGAATGGGCTGCTGCGCAAGCTGCATTAAAATCTACTGGTAGTTATACCACGCAGGCCGGAAAGGTAGTTCGTGCACCTTTTCAACCAGCGGATGTACAGAAATATAAAGACGGAAGCGATCCGTGGGGCCATCCCAATACAGATTGGTTCAAGACCACTTTAAAAACCTGGTCACCGCAAGAGCAACATACATTGCAATTAGACGGCGGCTCGGATAATGTGAAATATCTCGCATCGCTTGGCTACCAAAATCAAGATGGCTATTATAAAAATTCGGCTACGGGTTACACGCAATACGACATGAGGCTTAACCTGGATGCTAAAGTAAATAAGTATATAAATACAAGCATCGGCATTGTAGCCCGTGAAGAATTCCGTCACTTCCCTACGGAATCTGCAAATTCCGTTTTCAGGATGCTGCAACGCGGAAGGCCCACTGACCCGGAAGTATGGCCTAATGGCTTACCGGGGCCCGACATTGAAAATGGACAAAACCCCATTGTAATAACCACCAGCCAAACAGGTTACGACAATGACAAGCGCGATTTCTTCCAGTTAAACGGCAGGGTAGAAGTATTAATACCGTGGGTGAAAGGGTTAAAAATTACCGGCACAGCAACGGCGGATAAAGAAATTCAACGCAGAAAAACGTGGCGTACGCCATGGAATTTATATTTTTGGGATGATCACACAAAATTTGAGGCCGATGGAGTTACTCCTCTTCTGGTAAAGCATTTACGTTCAACTTTTACATCCCCACAGCTCAGCGAGTCTGATGATAATTTCCTGAATATTTTAACTTCCGGCTTTATTAATTACGACCGTGTAATAGGGCCGCATACCATTGCAGTGATGGCGGCAGTAACCAAAGAGACCGATAAGGAAGATAATTTTAGCGGCTATAGCACCAATTTTATTTCTCCGACGCTTGACCAACTATTTGCCGGAGGCGCTGTGGGCCAGAAATCCAACGGGGGAGCATATAACAGGGCGAGGTTAAGCTATTTTGGGCGTGTGGCTTATAATTATAAAGAGAAATATCTTGCTGAATTTTTATGGCGTGAGGATGGTTCATATCTTTTTGCTGAGGGGCAACGCTTTGGATTTTTTCCAGGCTTTCTTGCCGGATGGAGGATTTCAGAAGAAAACTTTTTTAAAAACAATATTCATTTTATTAATAATCTAAAATTGAGAGCGTCCTATGGTGAATTGGGTAATGACCAGGTTTACTATGGCGGGTCATTGCAGGAATACCAGTATTTATCCACGTACGGTTTATCAGCATATAGTATAAACAATGCAGGATTTACAACATTGTACGAACGCGTAGTTCCCAATCAAAACTTTACCTGGGAAGTTGCTAAAAATACAGATGTGGGTATAGAGGGAACTTTGCTTAATAACAGAGTCAATTTTGAGTTTGATTATTTTTATAACAAACGTGACCAGATCTTATGGCGTAAATTGGGTTCTACTCCGCAATCTTCAGGAATCGCCGGTCTTCTGCCTCCCACTAATATCGGCAAATCAGAAAATAAAGGATATGATTTTACCGTGGGATATAAAGGGCAAACCAGGGATTTTAGATTTTCTGTGAGCGTAAATGCCGGGTATGCAAAAAACAAGATATTGTTCCAGGATGAAACACCGGGGGCTCCAGACTGGCAGAATGCAACAGGACATCCTTTTAGCAGCGGCGGCGGTGGCGCATTTCTTCCTTATATATATGATGGCGTTTTTAAAGACCAGGCGGATATTGACAAAAATACCATTGATTATTCCAGGCTCACCCCACAGTTAAAGCCAGGTGATATGAAATATAAGGATATAGGCGGGCGGGATGCTAATGGCAAACCAACTCATGTTCCTGATGGTAAAATTGATGGCGACGACAGGATACGGTTAGATAAAACAGGCGAGCCAACTTTTACAGGCGGCGTAAATATAAATGTTGGATACAAGGATTTTGATCTTTCCATTTTATTCCAGGGCGCCACGGGTGGATTGCTTTACATAGGAACAGAATCCGGTGATATCGGAAATTATCTTCAGTATACGTATGACCACCGCTGGACAATTGACAATCCAAGCAGTGTTGACCCACGCGTAGCTAACAGGGGTAACACCTATTACTCAGGTGGCAATACTTACTTTTTAAGAAACAGTGATTATCTCCGTTTAAAAAATGTGGAGCTTGGTTATAATTTGCCAGTGAAATATGGTGACAGGGCAGGCATTCATTCTCTCCGCCTTTATGTGAGTGGCCTTAACCTCGTAACATGGGATAAAATGAAAATATATGATCCGGAGTCAACCGCAGGAGACGGGCATTACTATCCGCAGGCAAGAATTTATAACGTTGGCGCAAGGGTAACCTTTTAAAAAAAAATATCATGAAAAAAGTAACAAAATATAATTTGATTATTGCGGCGGGGGTGCTAATATTTCTTGGCTCCTGCAAAAAAGATTTTTTGAACACAGTGCCTCTTACATCTATTTCATCCGCTGTAGTGTGGACAGATGGTGCATTAGCCGAGGCTTTCGTTACAAATATATACAGGGGTTTAGGAAATGGAGGCTGGTCTGAACAACAATTAGCCTCTTTAACCGATGAAACCGTTTTTGTACATCCGGGGCGTGGCATCAATACGATTAATGAGGGAACCTTATCTCCCTCTAATACCGGTTGGCAGGACGCGACGTACGATTGGGGCAATATGTATAACTATATAAGGCCATGTAACGTGGCACTGGAAAATTTACAGACAGCAACTTTCGACGATCCTGTTTTAAATACCAGGCTACAGGGCGAGGCTCGTTTTTTACGTGCGTATTATTATCAGCAAGTGCTTCGCTATTACGGAGCCTTTCCAATTGTTAATCATTCTTACGGGTTAAATGAAGATTATTCAATTGCCAGGAATACATATGCAGAGTGTGTAAGTTTTATAGTAAATGATTGTGACAGCGCAACTTTGTTATTAACCGGTAAAAATCTGGCCTCGGGCCGTGCTACTGCATTAGCCGCAATGGCGTTAAAGTCCAGAGTGCTATTGTATGCTGCCAGCGATTTGCACGATATACCAACCGCAAAAACTAAATCAGCTACAATTAGCAGCTTTGCAAATCCTGAGTTGTTAGGGTATGTGAGTGGAGACCAAATGTCCAGGTGGACAGCCGCCCAGGCTGCAGCAAAAGCCGTGTTAGATGCAAGCAGCGGATATATGCTAAATCTCACTGCTCCCTTATCAAAGTCAGCAGCAACACAGGCTTATGTTTCGATGTCTATGGGTGGCAAAAGCAAAGCGCCGGGCATAGATGCTTCGGCGTCAAGTGAATTAATTTTTGTACGTCAATTTTCGCCAGATCTATATACCGGCGGCCCCGGTGGCGACGGCACTTCTTTGGGATTGGATAATGGGCCTAACGGTTATCACAACTGGGCTGGCAACGTTCCTATACAGGAATTGGTAGATGATTATGAGATGATGGATGGAAGTAAATTTAGCTGGTCAGACCCTGTGAAAGCCGCAGCACCGTACGTTAACAGGGACCCCCGGTTTTATGCCAGTATTTTGTTTGATGGTGCGGACTGGAAACCGAGGGATAAAATTTCCGGTAACGTAGATCCTGCTAATCAAATCCAGGTAGGATTTTATGAATCAACGCCAGGCGGCAATCTCATAGCCGGGCTTGATACCAGGCAAAGTAGCATTGGGAAGTGGAATGCATCCTGGTCAGGTTATTACATGCGTAAGTTTATAGATCCTGATCCGGCAATAGTTGATAATAATACAAGGCAGTATATTCCTTATCCTTTCTTCCGCTATACTGAAGCCGTGCTGAATTATGTAGAGGCATCAATTGAGTTAGGGCAGGATGCTGAAGCGAGAGATTGGTTAAATAAAATCCGGTTCCGTGCCGGAATGCCTGCCATCACATTATCCGGCGACGCATTAAGACAAGAATACCGTAATGAGAGAAGGGTGGAAATGGTGTTTGAAGAGCAGCGATATCATGATGCCCGCAGATGGATGATTGCAGATCAAACGCTCGGTCGAAAACTTGAGTTTATAAATGTTACCGGTAAGCTCAAGCCGGGTGCAACTGCACCGGTACCCTACCACTATGATCCTTCTGTCTATAAATATAATTATGTGACTTTCATTGATAACTCGCTGGAAGACCGTACATGGATTGATAAAATGTACTTCAGGCCAATTAACCGGGATGAAATAAATAAAAATGCAAAGCTTATTCAAAATCCGGGATATCAGTAATCCACATACTTAATTAAATAATTACTTTCAACCTATACCTGCGCATGGCAGGTATAGGTTTTTTAATTTTGCTCATTCTCAATAAACATTCTCAATAAAACATTTTGTATAAAAATTTTATTATTTTCTTTAGGGGAACGCTGCTTGTGCTTATCATAGCAGGCTGCACAAATCAATCTGCTGACAAAGAAATTAAATCTCCTGCAAAAGAAAGTATCTCTTTGGCTGATCCGCTTTTTCATCATTTACCTGTCGCAACAACTCATATTGATTTTAGCAATACCATTACCGAAGGGCCAAATACCAATGTATTGTTGTACGAATATTTTTATAATGGCGGGGGTGTTGCGGTTGGAGATGTGAATGGAGATGGGTTACAAGATATTTATTTTGTTTCCAATATGGCCACGAATAAATTATACCTGAACAAAGGCAATATGAATTTTCAGGATATAACATCAGAAGATATTGCCGGACGGCCCGGCCCCTGGAAAACCGGCGTAGCAATGGCCGATGTAAATGGTGATGGAAAGCTTGATATTTATGTTTGCTATTCAGGTAAACTACCTCCGGCAAAAAGAACAAACCAGTTATTTATAAATGAGGGAAATGATAGCAATGGTGTTCCTCATTTTAGCGAGCAGGCTGAGCAATATGGTTTAGCCGATTCATCATATTCTACGCAGGCTTATTTTTTTGATTATGACCGGGATGGTGATTTGGATTTGCTCTTGCTAAACCACAATCCCAATTCTTTGCCGGTACTCGATGATTCGGTAACTGCGAAAATTCTTAGACTTCCTGATCCCGCAACAGGAATAAGATTGTTTAGAAATGATAAAAACCATTTTATTGACATAACTGAAAAAGCGGGCTTAAGCAGCTCAGCGCTTACTTACGGGCTTGGCGCGGGCATAGCCGATCTTAATGGCGATGGATGGCAGGATATTTACGTTTCAAATGATTATTCAGTTCCTGATTATTTATACATTAATAATCATAACGGCACGTTCACAAATGTGTTGCAAAAGAGTATTGGCCACACCAGCGAATTTTCTATGGGGAACGATGTAGCTGACATCAATAACGATGGACTGCAGGATATTTTTAGCTTAGACATGCTGCCCGAAGATAACCACCGGCAAAAATTATTAGTGTCGCCGGATAATTATGGCAAGTTTGATTTAGCCGTTCAGTCAGGATTTTATTACCAGTATATGCGGAACATGCTGCAG
>JBBPZF010000510.1:0-2445 GCA_038199105.1 Chitinophagales bacterium
AATATTTGTCCAAATTGATTGAATGATTAAAATTTAAACCAAAAAATGGCATTTATTGGTTTGCCATTATATATATTTTTTTTCCCGTGTTCTCCGCCGAAAGAAACTTTTTGCCCCATGGCCCTAACGCCTTGCAAGAATCCAATATCTACCTTAGAAAATGAGATTCCACAGAATTTTTTTTAACGAATGTTTTTCCAGATGAAAAACTTGAAGGTATTGATTCCTTTTATAACAATTGCATTATTTGCGTAACGAATTGCATAGAGGAAATAGGAAAGTAAAACGACTCAATGAAAAGAAAAGATGTTTTTTACCTGGAAGATTTTTAAGTAAAATTTTTTTTTATATTGGATTGCGCCAATTTAAAGTTTAGCAAAATTATTTTTTTAAATTCCCAGCGCCAAAGGTATTATATTGCTTGCTTTTAGCTCTGAATACCAAAAATAGAACGTTTAGTTTTTTTTCAAAAAAGTCAAAAAAACGATCATTTTATCTTGGTTGTGTCAAAAGGGGATGAACATGCCTTTGCGAGGCTCTAAAGGTAAAATGATGTGTGGCGTTTATGCGGAGGATCCCCAATTGTTACCCACATCCCGCACGAACGAAGTGTATATACCTCAAAAATATCCGCGTGTGCCGGGTGGTACCGATGGCCACTACGGACAGTGGGTAGAGGCCTGTCTTGCGGGATACGGAAACATGGAAGTAGATTCACCATTTATAGAATATGCCGTTCCACTAACGCAAAGTATATTGATGGCCAACCTGGCAATCCGCAGTTTTGATTACAGGGTACCAACGTCTAATGGGAAAGGGTTTAATTATCCGGATCGCGGCATCACTCTTCAATGGGATGCGGAAAACATGAAAGTGAAAAACTTTGATGCGGCTAACCAGTTTGTAAAACGTACTTATCGTGCAGGGTGGCCCGAATTGAAATTCTGATGTTAGTCATTCGGTGCGGTCGCCGTCAGTAACCTTACTTTAAAGATTGCCTACTCCTCTGCTTAAACAGAACAAGAATTTGAGAATTTTGTATTGCGTTTTTAATTCAATTAACGTCACGTGCTAATATGGTTTTGGTACCCGTGCCAGTAAAAGGAGATGCTGTTTATGTACGTATGGAGATCAGGTATTGAATAATACGCCGAATGAAGATATCCACGCAGATGGCACTAAAATTAGAGTAACACTCAAGGGCGATGTGATCGTAAAGAAGCTGAGGAATTAGTGGTGTTTTAAGCGTTTTACCCTAAAAGTTAACAAAGTTAAAATTTGTATTGGTGCAACTATAATAAAAAACCAATAGAAAATGCTGGTAAAATGAAAATCAATATGGAAGTCCTGATTTGCTACTTTGTGGAAATATCAGCCGGGCAAGATTGCAATTTGGAAAAAGCGATGCAAATTATGGAGTACTTTAAAAGGTGACCGCAAAGGCAATTTCAAATATATAAATCAATCTCAATCGGGTTTTCAAATTTGGGGCGATGTACCAGCGTGCTTAGTTTAAAAAAAGTTTTATTATTGAGTATCAATCAAAAGAATATTAAAACTTATCAATTAAATTGAAACCCGGGAAAAGAAAGCCGTTTAAAATTTTTATAATTAAATTAATCAATTTCAGATGAAAAAAGTATTTACCCTTGCCGCTTTTTTATTTTGCATTGGAAAACTTATTGCTCAATCCCAGGAGCCGCCCGAGTTTTGGGAAAATGAAAAACTGAATGAATACAACCGGCAACCCATGCACTCTACTTTTTTTGCTTATGAAAATAAGAATCTTGCTCTTAAAAATGAGAAGTCCGAATCCAATTATTTTCAATCCCTGGATGGAGATTGGAAATTCAAATGGGTAGATAAACCGGCTGACCGCCCTTTAGGATTTTGGAAAACAGATTACAATGACAGCCATTGGGTAAATTTTCCGGTGCCGGCCACGTGGGAAGTGAATGGTTATGGAATTCCTATTTACACAAACATAAAATATGACTTTGGATATTTAATGGATCCCAATCCACCGTATGTACCGCATCAATATAATCCTGTAGGTTCATATCGCAGAGAGATAATGGTTGATAAAAACTGGAATGGGAAAGATATTTATATACAATTCGGTGCAGTGCGTTCGTGTTTTTATTTGTGGGTAAATGGCCAATGGTTGGGCTATAGCGAAGACAGTAAACTCTCGGCAGAATTTAATATTACAAAGTATATAAAGCCCGGTCAGAAAAATCTGATCGCCTTCCAGGTATATCGGTGGAGCGATGGAACTTATATTGAAGACCAGGATATGTGGCGGCTTGCAGGTGTTGATCGCGATGTTTATATGTATGCGCGCAACCCGGTTCATATTCGTGATGTGCAGATCATTCCTGATCTCACGGATAATTATAAAAATGGGCAATTGAATATTAGCCTTGATTTTTTAAATAACAATGA
>JBBPZF010000511.1:0-3947 GCA_038199105.1 Chitinophagales bacterium
AGTCGGATCAACTGGAATATTCGTTTCTATTGGCTTTAGTCAACCAATCTGACTCTCTTTCACAACAAATAAAAATACAGGTAGATGCTGGTTTACGCTATCAATCGGAATATTTGCTGGCACAAAGCAATTTTAATCATCTGAAAATTTCAATGCTGCAGGCAAAACTTGAATGGCAAAAGCAATCAGCCCTCTTAGCAAACCTCCTTAATTTAGAAAACAATGTAAACTTATTTAGCGCTGACACCTCGCTTATTCCTTTGTCAATTACTGTTCAACCGGCAGATTCAACCGGTTTTGAAAAACGCCCGGAATATTCAGGATTAAAAGCAGAACTTAAATCCTTTCAAGTTTCCAGGAAGGCTATTAACCAGGGATTGTTGTTACCAAAACTGAGTTTTGATGTTGGCAACGGAGAATTTGGTGCATATTCTGCCTCTCTTTATAATACGTATCGGTTGAATGCATCAGTACTCTGGACTATCCCTCTTGGCAGGATTTTTTACAGAGGTGACCTCAAACAATGGAACTCTAAAATTGCCTTGCAGCAGAATGCAGTTGCCCAATTTAAAAATCAATATCGCCAGGAAACAACATCAGCAGCAGCGCAGTTGCAAATTGCAGGCGATCAAATGAAGATTGCCAAAGATGCGTTGCAACTTACCGCCGAAACCATGCAACAAAGTATTGATCGTCAAAAACTGGGGACTGTTAAGCCTTTTGAAGTTTTCCAGGCACAGCAATTTTACCTTCAGGCACAGGTTGATTATTTAAAAGGAGTTGCAGAATATAACAAAGCCCAATTTGCATTGAAAGTGGCGGAAGGTGAAATTTTATGATCAAATAAAAAATACCATGACTTTACCGCTAAAACTGCCATTTACTACGGCAGCCAGGATTAATTTAATGATGATAAAGGACATATAATGGCGCCAGATCAACCCCTCGCAGTGTGCGATAAAACTGCGGGAGGTTTACAGTCTTTAAACAGGAAAGATATTTTTATTTCGGGCAGTACCTGGTTTTATGATGGCGGCGGTTGCTACTGAGCCATATTTATAAAGTAATCGTTGAATTCAATGTTATCCTAAATACCAACATTAGAGCACGATAGGACAAGTGTGCTCAGCGCTTTGTATAACCTAACCTGGGTAGTGGATAAGGATTGCCTTATTTGTCTTTATTTCTTGAAAGGCCATAATTACCAAACTCTATCAATTGTTTGGGATTAATAAACCCCCGGGTATAGGCCACTATACCGCCTTCTGCATCTGCAATTATGAGAGTGGGGTAAGCGTTTACGCCGTATTGCTGTGCCAATGCCGGTCCATATCCCTTTTCCATATCCACAGCAACATTTATAAAGTTTTTGTTGAAAAAATCTCCTGCGTTTTTGTCCGGGAACGTATTTCTTTTCAACAGTTTACACGGGCCGCACCATGAAGTATAGGCATCAAGAAAGATAAGTTTGCTTTGCTCTTTTGCCTGCTGCAAGGCCTTTTTCCAATCTTCCTCAATAAAATGAATTCCGGCTGCACTTTCGTGTGATGTTTTTAAGGCCACCACTTTAGTGTCTTTTGGTTTAAAGGAAAAAACCGCCCAGGGCTGCTGCAACTATTAACCCCGGTATTAAAATCACCTTTCGCATGTTTTTTATTTTAGAGACTATTAATTATTAATTTCCTTACTCTTTATCATATCCATTGTGATAAAAATGCTGCAATTGAACATAGCGGCTATTCATACTGGCATGTGGTCATTTACTAAAAAAATAATTTGAAAAACCATTTACAGCCGGTTCTATGATCATTGCCCTGCCAGCATTCTTTCAATTTTTTCTTTTGCCAAAGCAGATAGCACTGCATCAGAATGGACATGTTTGCTTTCTTCAGCAATCTGGCAGGTTTGCTTTTCAAATTTGCTACAAAACGAACACATAGCAGTGTGTATTGATAATTTCATTTTTTCTATGAAGGAGAGTCTTCCTTCTTCCTTCTTTGCCATCAGTATTGTAGCTTCCATGCAACTGCCCATTAAAAACCTCATCATAAATTTTTTCATAATTTCAATTTTTTAACCAATGCTTTTCTACGCAATCCCTCATTCGCAGCCTTGCTCTGTGAATCAGTATCCAATAGTTAGACGGGGTTATATTTAATACCTTACAAATCTTATCCGAATCTAAATCTTCCATGTATTTGAGTGTAAATACATGTTGTTGCGGTGCTTTTAAATGATCCTTACACCAATTAATTATTTTTTGAATTTCTTTTCTTTCTGCAGGATTATCCGATGCACGCCAGTTTTTTGGCCTCCTGTTTCCGGCCCAGTTCCCCTCCTTAGTAAACCAATCATCTTCACTATTTAATTCAGGGATTGATATAATAGGTTGCTCTTTACTCTTTTTTCGATAGTGATCAATTATTTAATTTTCAGAATGGAAAACAGCCAGTTTTTTTCTGAAGCCTCGCCCTTATATCCGTCAAGTCCTTTTAACGCCGATAAAAAAGTTTCCTGCACAAGGTCTTCAGCAATCACAATATCATTTACTCTCGGCAGGGCATATTGGTACATCTTATCACCATAGAGCTCCAGCCATTTTGGCGGATCAGCCTTACGTTGTTTTTTTTGTATATCTGGCGCCATTTTCTCCCGTAAATATAAACAAAGTATCTGCGGATTTTTTGCCTTGGTGGCAGAGAGCATTTTTTTCCGGGCTAATTTGTAAGGTGATTGAAATCACTTAGTCTTTAATAAAGTGAACGTTCCATTCACCCTATAACCTGGTTAATTTTGAGTTATTATTACTTCATAATATTTGTTGTATCCGTCTTAATGTCCGGATTCATAACGAGGGCTTATTCACAAAGCTGTTGTTCAGGCGGCGTACCCATTTCTAACAACCTAGGTTTACCAGCATCAGAGGAAAAGACTTTACAATTTGCGATGAGTACGATCTTAATTTATTGAATACCTTAAAAGATGGTTCAAACAAATTGGATGATAACTCGAGAAAAAGATTAACTCATTCCATTTTATTGCAAAGCGGTTATGTATTTAATAAAAAATGGAGTACCGAAGTGTTTGTGTTTTGGATACAGCAAGAGCGAATTATCAGGCAGTTTGGTAACACAAATCAAACTACGACCCGGGGACTGGGGGATGCCGTAATACTGGTGAAGTATAAACTATTATCGAATAATATAAAGGGTATCCGGTGGTTTATAGGTGTCGGCCCAAAATTCCCAACCGGCTCATCAAACGAAAAGGATAAAAACAATATTTCTCTTAATGCCGACCTGCAACCGGGAAGCGGCGCCTTAGATGCAATTGCCTGGACGCAATTTTCAAAAAACAGTAAACGCAGGCCCTCATTGACCTACTCAGGTACGGCAACATTTAGTTTAAAAGGTAAGAATAATAACTATCTCGGATCACAGGTTTATCAGTTTGGAAATGAATGGATAATTATTGCAGGAATTGCAGACCAGTTTGTAACATCCGGATTTTTATGGGGAGCATCTATCCAAGCCATATACAGGCGTGCGTTTCAGGATGAAAATGACGGGGAAAAAACTCCGGGCACGGGAGGAAGGTGGATTTTCATCAGGCCAGGATTTACTATTAAACCAGAAAGAACATCCGCCATTAACATCAGTGTAAGTGTTCCTGCTTATAGCTGGATAAGGGATACTCAACTTACCCCTACGGTAAGATACAATGCAGGTTTTTACTTTGAGATAGAAAGAAATAAACCCTTTAATAAATCTTTTAAATAATAATCTTATGAAACAATTACATTTTTTACTGATACCTTTTATCGTTTTCCTTAATAATGGTTGCGATAAAAATACTACAGGAAGTACTTCGGGTAATAGAAGTCCGGGAGTCGATGACTGGTCAATTCCGATCGAACGTATTTTTGATGGCGGCCCGGGCCAAGATGG
>JBBPZF010000512.1:0-3118 GCA_038199105.1 Chitinophagales bacterium
TGTGCGATCTTACTATTTTCATCATTTACATTACCAAACATTATCGCGTGTGTCGGGCAGGCTTGCATGCATGCAGTCTTTACTTCCTGGTCCATTAACGGGCGATCTTCTTTTTTTGCATTAAGCTTGCCTTCCTGCAGGCGTTGTACACAAAAACTACATTTCTCCATTACACCTCTCGAGCGAACGGTAACGTCAGGGTTCAAAACCATTCTTTCTAAATCCTGGTTAAGTTCCATAGTTGCATCAGATATAATCCCACGCTGGTTATCAGGGAAGCTATCCGCACCATTGTAATCAGCCCAGTTAAAACGACGAACTTTATAAGGACAGTTGTTTGCGCAATATTTTGTACCGATACAACGGTTATAAATCATTTGGTTAAGCCCCTCGCTACTGTGATTGGTTGCAGATACCGGGCATACATTTTCGCATGGAGCATTATCGCAATGCTGGCAAAGCATGGGTTGAAATACTATATCAGGATTTTGCGGATCGCCTGTAAAATACCTGTCAATACGAAGCCATTGCATATCGTGATACCTGGACACTTCATATTTGCCAACCGTTGAAATATTATTTTCAGCTACACAAGCCACAGTACAAGCGCTACAACCAATACAGGTATTCAGGTCAATACTCATTCCCCATTTTATACCTGGCTTTTCGTAGGTGGGATATAATGTAGCGTCTCTTGTAAAATTTTCACCAAATCGCTTCAATTCCTCTTCTTCTTCCTTGATCATTTTATCAGGATGAGAAATAAACTCAGCAAGCGTAGTCTCTCTTACTATCGGTCTGCCTTCCGTAATATTATGAACCTGCGTTTGTGCGACCGGGTAGGTATCGCCGGTTTTTTCTATTGTTGCCGGTGCAGAATAAATAATGGTTGTTCCGTTGAAAGAAGCAAGTGGATAAACATTTATGCCCACACCTTTTGCAGCAGGCCCGATATATTCTGCAGTTTTATCATCATTAGCACTTTTACGACCATATCCAACAGCAACTGCAATTACATTTGAATGCGTGCCTGGAATGATTAGTACCGGAAGAGTTATCGTTTTATTATTTACCGTAATTTTTACAGTAGGCTTATTTACACTTACTTCATATTTATCAGAATCCCTCCTGTTATGAATATCAATGCCAAATAAAGATTTTCCCATTTGTGGGGAAATCATCGCATAGTTATCCCAGGTTGCTTTTGAAATAGGATCACTTACTTCCTGCAGCCATGCATTGTTTGCACGATTGCCTGTGCCGAGTGATACTTTTTCATAAAAAACTATTTCTACTTCGCTGCCTTTTGTACCTCCGATTTTCGCAGTTGCATCTGCAACATTTCCTGTGAATGTGCTGCTCCCCATCTGAGATGAAGGAAGTACAACAGTTTTATTATTAGTTGAATCCGAAGCAGCCAAATCAGTTTTCGCCGACGCAGTGGACATACCGCTCTTCATCGCGGTTTTTTGAGAAGCAGAATCACCTGGATTAAATGAAGCAGATTCGGCTGCAGTTGCGGATGTAAGCGTAAATGGATTCACCAATGAACCGTGTCCTTTGGATCTGGAAATTTCCAATACTCCATCCTGCACAAATCTTTCAAAATTATCCAGACCGCCTAAGCTGGAAATCCAATATTTCCTGAAATATGCTTCGTAATTATTTGGGTTTCCTGTAAGCTTCAATAAAGAATCTTCAAATTGACGCGTTTTAAATAATGGATGTATAAGAGGTTGCAATACCGTTACATAACCCGCCTGCGGTTCAGCATCGCCCCAGCTTTCAAGCCAGTGATGAGAAGGAATTACATATTTACAAAGCTCTGCAGTTTCATCCAATTTTTCACTATAGGAAATAGTGAGCGGGCACTTTTTGACGCCTTCTGCAAATTTTGCTGCATCTAAATAGCTATAAACCGGGTTGGCACCATAAAGTAATAAGGTTCCTACATTGCCTGCATTTAGGTCATTTGTAAGTGCAATCATATCTGCGTCTATGCCTTGGCGATAGTTTACCGGCGTACTCCAGTCAATGGTTTTGGCACCAGCACCAATCGCTTCATTTATAGCGTTTACAATTACCTGTACATTTACGTCATTGCTTCCGCAAACAACTAATGCTGCTCCTTTATTTGCAGAGAGATCTGCTGCCGCCTTCTTAATGCCCTCTGCAACCTTACCGGTAATATTGGAAGATGTGCCGCCTCCTAAAGCGCCTAACAGGGCAAGAGCGACCGCTCCTGTCTCTGATGGTTTATGAATAAAACGCTCATCCGCATTGGCACCGGTAATGGTGTAATGACTTTCAAATTGATAGTGCTTACTTAGTGCCGGTTTGTCTTGTACAATCCTTCTCGTCTCTGCGTATTGCTTTGCAAATACAACCGGGCTTAGCCATGTTGCTAAAAAATCTGCACCAAGGCTTACAATTACTTTTGCATTTTCAAAGTGATAAGCAGGAATTGCCCTTTTACCATAAGAAGCTTCATTGCCTAAGATCAATCCGCTATAAGACACAGCATCATATTGTACATGCCGACTTCCAGGATATTTCGCAATAAGCTCCCCGATAATCTTTCTGATTGTTGGCGATGTAATGGAAGACGTTAGTAATACGGTTGGTTTTCCGGAATTAGCTACCATGTTATTCGCAATCATTTTGTCAATTGCTTCAAAGGTGGCCTCTTTACCATTAGCCATCGGGTAGCGAAGACGTGTAGTATCGTAAAGATCAAGTACTGACGATTGACAGCGTGCTGAAGTTCCGCCATCCGTAAGTGAAGAAAGGTCGTTTCCCTCAATCTTAATCGGGCGGCCTTCTCTTTGTTTTACCACTACTGGAATTACATCGCCATCATTTATATAAGTAGAAGCATAATAATTGGGAACACCCGGAAGCATGTCATCGGGCTTATTCAAAAAAGGAATGACTTTGCGCACAGGCATTTCACAGCCTGCCGCAAGCGCTGCAGCAGCAGTGCTGAAGCCCATGTATTTTAGAAAATCTCTTCTTGGTGTTTTTGCATTAAAAATATTCTCATTGGCAAGCTCTTCAAATGGTAATTCCTCATTGAATTCATTCTTTAGCGCTTTCTGTTCGGAGTCGCTTTTTTTAA
>JBBPZF010000513.1:0-2006 GCA_038199105.1 Chitinophagales bacterium
TAGAAATCATTAAAAAAGTGGTGGTAACCGAAGGACTTGAGCAGCTCGGTTATTTTCTGCAAGCCATTGATATAATTAGTGTCTGCAAGAGAACTCCTTAGTTTCAGCTTTTGGCCGTTAGTATTTTTTAGAGTTAACCGCCTTTTCATAAAAATTAAACTGTTAGGGCAATGCTTCTGTCAAGACATTATTGATTGTTTATATTCGATTGACATTTTTCTTTGTCCCTGGCATACTTCTGTCACAGATCCTTTTTAAAAGGTCTTGATTTGCTCTTAGGCCGCTTGTTTGAGCCTTCGCTTTTCTCGTTTGGCTTCTTCTGCCTGCTCTTTTGCCCGGAGTATATTTCCCATTATGTGCAGGTTGTAAGCTAAAACACTTAGCCCCACACATCGTTTATAGCCGCTTAGGCCTTTGTCCATGCACCGGTTTAGACCATGATGCTCTAACATGTTGATATTGCTTTCCACGGCACTGTGGTCATTGCGAAGCCTTTTAAATACTGAGCTGCTTTCTCTTTCTTTATCTTCCTTGTTGTATCTGCCTCTTTTAGGCAGTATTATCTGCTCTATTTCTGCCTGTTGAAGTGTCGTATGATTGTCTTTACTCCAAAAGCCTTTATCAAAGCTGTGGCTTTTAACCTTGCTGCCGCCAAAGTTCTTTTTTATTCTCTCACATAAACCGCTTACCTGTTTGGCATCCTTTTGCTTTTCCATCACCTTGTAATCAACTATAAACTGATGATGATCGGTTGTGATTAGCACGAGATGACCGAGTTCTACTTTCTTATTGAGCTTGCCTTTGCTTATCCATTCTGTATGTTCTTCAAAGATGGAATATACCTTTTCTTCTGCAGGGATAGCTTCACCCTTTATCAGTCTGCGCTCTACCTGGTCTGTCAACTTCGTTACAAATTTTTTATAATGCTCAAGCAGTGTAATAATTGATATTACCTGCTTTTCATTTCCTGGAGCTGCGGGAGGATTTTTTATAAGTTCCTCAACCCTTTCTTCCAGCATACTTGTCTGAAGGAGGTATTGCTTTACATATTGTTTCTTTTGCTGCTCATTTTTGCCTTTGAAAACATAATGTGAAGTAGCTCTGAAAAGGCTCTTAAGGCTTTTTTTAATATTTTTAATTTTACGCCAGCCTTTTAATTCAGTTATTTCAAGGAGCTTCTTTATCATATCCAGGCATTTGCGCAAGCTGTCCCAAAGCAAGTTTAAATCAGTAGGAAAATGAACGTTTGTTTCCACCACATAGCTGTCTGTTTTTAGTTTTAGTGGCTCATCTTCTTTTTTTTTAACCAGTTTATGTCCTGCATCTGCCACCAACAGATTAATCTCTTGCAGCAGTTCTTCATCAATGAGACTAACATTGTCTAATATGGTTTGATAAGCAAACTCTATTTTCTCATCTTCCATAAAGGCAGTAGCGTGAACACCCATTATGCGGCGAACGAGTTCATGATGATTAGACCATGTTTCAAGGGTGTCCCAGTTTGTCTTACATGTATGACGAACTACGGCCAGAACAAGTATATGCCACAGGTCCATGCCCTTTCTGCCTGTTTTCTTTTTGCCGCTGCAAATCTTTTTTTCGAGCAGGGCGAAAACTTTTTCATTCAACTCAGGAGTAACAAAAATGTACTGCAGAGCCATTAACACAGGAGGTAACTCATCACGGCTCTTCAAAGAAAATTTGACTTCAGAAATAGGTACAGTACGAAGGTTCATTTGTTGCTCGAAACGCTGCCGCATATTGCTGAATTTACACGCGAATCTCTGACAAAAAAAAGCCGAAAACCAGCATTATCAACAGCTGTGAACAAATATTCGAACAATGAAAATTGAGCAAAAGCCTTTAGCAGTAAGGCTTTCAGTAGTTTTCTTGCAGACACTACTTAGCAAATCCTCTTATTCCTAACACTACCAATGGTATTGAAGGATTTTTTAGTCATCTAAAAAATCACCTGGATTTACATAGAGGTCTAACGATTAAACATA
>JBBPZF010000514.1:0-2189 GCA_038199105.1 Chitinophagales bacterium
GCAGTGGTGTCCGTTTCAGGAATGATTTTTACTTCATCACCTTTTTTTATAACCGACTGTTGATTTGGAAAGATTTGTAAGGCAGCCCACGCTTTATGATGGTTCATAATCATAAAAAGTGCTTGCCCTTTATCTACATACATGCCTTCTTTTAAAGATAATTCCTGGGTAACCATTGCGGCATCTGGCGTTTCATTGGCATTCATATTTTGGCTCATGCCAGCATCGTGTACATGGCCGCTGTAATTGCTATAAACACTTACACTGTAAAGTGGCTTTCCTGTTGCTGTTACTTTATTTAATTCGGTTGAACTCATGCCAAGCAATAACAATTTTTGTTTGGCTGCATTGATGAATGAAATATTCTGCGCATCATTCTTTAAAAGAAATAATAAATTTTGCTGTGCAGTCAATAATTCGGGAGAATAGATTTCCGCTACTTTTTGTCCCGCTTCTATTTTTTGAAAGCGGTAACGCAAATACAGCTTTTCAATACGCCCTGAAACTCTTGCAGAAATAGTTCCGGCGGCTCTTGTATCAGCCTCAATAGTACCATACACCTTCACGGGAATATTGATATTGCTTTGCTGCGGCGTTATCACGGGTAGTGATGCTACAACAAATTCGTTAGTTGGCTTTATCAACGTTTCGAGATCAATATTATTCAAAGCAACCGGCTTAGCATTTTTTTCGATAAGCTTCATGCCGCAAATAGGGCAATCACCCGGATGATGTTCCAACACCTGTGGATGCATGGAGCAGGTGTAGAATTTTTCTGACGCGGAAGTTGTTTTTGCCTCCTTAGTTTCTGTACTGTTACAAGCCTGTATGAAGGAAACTGCAACAATCAGAACGACTATGTATATCCAGGATGTTTTTTTCATTTCATTTTTATTTTATCTCTAACAATTTTTCCAAATCAACCTGCATACTTAAAAGCTGCTGCAGTTGATTAAAGTATTCAAGTTGCGTATTGTTTAATGTTTCCCATGCATCATAGAGTTCGAATAACTCCTCCGTATTTTGTTCATACGCCAATAAGTTACTTTGATAATTTTTTCTTAAAGCAGACAGGATGTTGTTCTCATATAATGCCACCTGTCTTTTCTTTGCCCGGATGTCCTGCTGCATCTGGTATGCAGCGCCTGAATATTCATTTGCCATTGATGCTTTTTGTTCTTCTAATGATTGTGCCTGAAAGCTTAAACTTTCAATGTTTGCTTTATTCGCTCGTGTAGACCAGTTTAATGGAATTTTTACCATGCCCATTACGCTGAACAACATAGGAGCATTGCCGTACCGAAACATGTGAGAATATTGCAAGCCAAACTGCGGCTTCATGCTTTGTCTTTCAATATCCTGTTTCAGATGGGCAAGTTGAATATTTTCGTCTATGGCCTTAATATCACTCCGGTTATTATAAAATAACGAACTGTCGAAAACCATCGCCGAATAATCTTTAATTACATAATTGGTGTCAACCGAAAAATTCGTGAGCTTTTGGCGGTTCATTAATGTATTCAATGCAATCTTCTTTTGAACAATTTCATTTTCCAATTCCACACGCATATTTTCAATGTTACCAAGAGATGCTTTCGCTTTATAATAGGCGCTTATTTTCCCCAGGCCATTTTTATATCTTGTCTCGGCGTTGGTAATCATAAAATTCAAGAGTTTTTCATCTTCAGAAAGCAACGATAATTTTTTTTCAATAACAATCCACTCATAGTAATTCTTTTTTGCTGCTGCAAAGAGATCGTTCAAAGCGGCTGCTTTATTTTCTTTTGTTACTGAAGACATGGCCTGCATATAAGCTTCGTTGGCATCATTGTATTTCTTATTGGGAAAGGTTTGCTGTGCAGTTATCATATAACTTCCAACGCCGCCTTGTGCAGGCTGATTGCCATCTGCCTTTGTTCCATTCCAAAGCGAAGTGTTATAAGGCGTCATCCACAAACCCGTTGAAACCTGTGGCGGCATCCAGTTCCTGGCTCCCTTTGCTGCTGCGTCCAACGACTTAACTTCCGCATCGTACATTTTTAATGAAGGATACGAATGCTGAACGTTGTCCAAAATATCCGGCAGCTTTAATGTTTGCGCTGACAATGCATGTTGCAGCAAAAAGGCTGTTAATATAAGTACCAATTTTTTTTTCATTGTATAGATTTTGATTAACAACATTGTTTGCC